>NZ_JBHUAD010000297.1:0-4113 GCF_042789955.1 Oerskovia sp. NPDC056781 | reverse complement strand
GCCCGGCCGCGCCCAGGGCAGCCGCCTCGCGGGCGAGGTCCGCCAGGACCCCGTCTCCCGCGGCCGACTCCGCGGCGAGGATCTCGCCGAACGCCGCGAGGAGTGCGTCCCGCGCCGCCGTCGGGTCGCAAGCCCGCAGGGCGCGAGCGGCGCGCAGGAAGAGGCCAGGGCTCTCGGCGGCAGCTCGTGGGGCCCCCGCGTACTTGCGGGCCACGGCCCGCGCCATCAGGCTCCGCGCGAGGACGTCGGGCGGCGCGAGCGAGGCGTCGTCGACCTCCTCCAGCAGGGCCAGGGCCCGGACGGGCGAACCCGCGAGGGACGCGGCCTCCGCTGCCGATACCGCCCGCTCGTCCCGCCGGGGTCCCGGCGCGGTGAGCTCCACGGCTCGCGCGAGGAAGGCTGCTCGGGCCGCGTAGCCACCCCGGGCGTGCGCGCGCACGGCACCCGCCTCGAGCGCGACGGCGGCCGCCTCGTCCGGACCGGACGTGGCCGCCGACAGGTGCCAGGCGCGCAGGTCGACGTCCGCCGCACGGTCGGTCACGTCCGCGAGCGCGGCGTGGGCCGCCCGGCGCTCGCTGCCGGTCGCCGCGCGGTAGACGGCCGACCGGACGAGAGGGTGGCGGAACACGACCCGGCGGTCGACCGAGACGAGGCGGTCCTGCTCGGGCGGGGCGGACGCGTCGTCGGGCAGCCGCATGGTCGCCGACGCTGCCGCGACGTAGGCGACGTCGCCCGTGGGCTCGGCCGCCGCCAGCAGGAGCCAGCGGCGGGTCGCGGTCCCGTACGCCCCGGTGAGGCGCTGGTAGTGCTCCTCCAGGTGGCTGCCGACGGGCAGCGGCGCACCGAGCACCGCGCGACCTGCGAGCTGGGCGGCGCTCAGCTCGTCGCTCAGGTCGAGCAGCGCGAGCGGGTTGCCGCCGGTCGCCGTGACGATCGAGTCCGCCACGTGCGGGTCGAGTGGGGTGCCCACGCGTCCGCGCAGCAGCGCGAGCGCCTCGTCGCGCGCGAGCCCGGTGAGGTCCACGGTGGGCAGGTCGGCGAGGGCGGCCTCGCCCGGCGTCCCGGTCCGTACGGCCAGGACCAGGGCGACCTGCTCGGCGTGCAGGCGACGACCGACGAAAGCGAGGACGTCGAGCGACTCCCGGTCGAGCCACTGGGCGTCGTCCGCGAGGACGAGGGTGGGGGCGTCGTCGGACAGGTCGGCGAGGAGCGAGAGGACGGCGAGACTCACGAGGAAGCGGTCCGGTACCGGGCCCGACGACGTCCCGAGCGCCACGCGCAGCGCCTCCGCCTGGGGAGCGGGCAGGGTCTCGATCCGTGCGGCCCGGGGAAGCAGGGCGCGCTGGATCGCGGCGAACGGGAGGTCCGCCTCGGTCTCGGTGCCGACCAGGCGCAGGACCGTGAAGTCCTGGGCTGCTGCGCCCGCGCGTCCCAGCAGCGTGCTCTTGCCCGTCCCGGGCTCGCCCCGCAGGACCAGGACCCGACTCTGCCCATGGCGAGCGTCCGCCAGGGTGGCGGCGAGGAGCCGCTGCTCGCGCTCGCGGCCGACCAGCGCGTCAGGAGAGGCGGACATGGCACCACGCATCCCTCGAGCCCCACCGGAAGGCTCGGTCCACGGCACGGCGGGGTCGGCGACCCTCAGCGGGACACTATCGGCTCGGGCGGGCCACGTCACCGGGAACGACGTCACCGGACCGCGAGGCCACCGGGGACGGGTGACCGGAGCGCGGGTGCGGCGGGCGGGCCGACGCAGCAGCGGATGAAAAAGCCGGGCCTTCGAGCCGTTGCCGTCACACGTGCGGTCCCAGCGTGTCTTTCCCGGGTGATCGGCCCCGAGGGGCCGGCACGGGCCGTCGAGGGAAAGGAGGCCGTCGAGTGGGACGCTACGAGGAACGTTGGTGGGAGGGGCACGCCCACCTCGTGCAGTTCGTCGCCGAGCACGGGCATCCCCGGGTCCCCGTGAGCCACCGCACCGAGCCCGACGGGTTCGCCCTCGGCACGTGGGTCAAGGTCCAGCGTCGTGAGCACTCCCTCGGGACCCTGAAGGACGAGCGCCTGCGCGCGCTGCGCGAGGCCGGGTTCGCGTTCGAGGTGCGGCACCCGCTCAAGCAGTGGCAGCGCAAC
The DNA here is from genome assembly GCF_042789955.1 of Oerskovia sp. NPDC056781. Classification (NCBI taxonomy): domain Bacteria; kingdom Bacillati; phylum Actinomycetota; class Actinomycetes; order Micrococcales; family Cellulomonadaceae; genus Oerskovia; species Oerskovia sp. NPDC056781. The sequence continues at coordinate 1,989 of NZ_JBHUAD010000297.1, read as the reverse complement.
GTGGACCGGCTCGCCGCCTTCAAGGACGAGCACGGGCACACCCGCGTCCCGTACTACTACGAGACCGCGGACGGGTTCGGGCTCGGGGCGTGGGTCGGCCGCATGCGCAGGCGCCGGGCGTCGGGCGAGGTCACGGACCAGCAGGTGGCGGACCTCGACGGCGTGGGGATGGACTGGACGTTGGCGCTCGAGACGTCGAAGCGCCGCAGCCACCGGGCGTTCGCGGCGTTCGTCGCCGACCACGGTCATGCGCGGGTGCCCGACCCGTACCGCACGAGCGACGGGTTCGACCTGTCGGGCTGGGTCGCGCGGGTGCGCCGCGACCGTCGGGCCGGGCGGTTGTCGGCCACGCAGGAGCGCGAGCTGCGCGACCTCGGGTTCGAGTTCCCGAGCGTGCTGGACGCGGACGACTGGGACGCTCACCTGGCGTGCCTGTCGAGGTACGTCGCGCGCAACGGCCCGGACATCTCCACGACGTTCGAGTGCGAGGACGGGACCCGTCTGGGGCACTGGGTGTCGAGCCAGCGCGCTTCCCGGGAAGCGGGCACGCTCTCGGTCGGACGGGTCGCGCAGCTCGACGACCTGGGGTTCGTCTGGCACGCGCGCGACGAGGAGGACGCCCTGTGGCGCGAGGGCGTCGAGCTCCTCGCGCGGTACGTGGAGGAGCACGGGGACGGTCGGGTCCCCGGCGACCACGTCGCCCCCGACGGGACCCTCCTGGGCGCCTGGGTCGCCCGACGCCGGTGGGAGCACCGTCACGGCCTGCTGCGCGCCGAGCGCGTCGAGGAGCTCGTGGCGCTGGGCTTCGAGTGGACCTCGACGCCGCCGACGGGAGCGACGCGTGGATCTGACGACCAGGCCTTCCGCGCCTGGGTGGACGCGCTCGAGACCTTTCGGGGCGAGCGTGGGCACTGTCGTGTGCCGGCGAGCTTCGTGAGCCCGGACGGCAGGAGGCTGGGCGACTGGGTCGCGTACGTGCGCGCCCGGCACGCCAAGGGACTTCTCGCGCAGTGGCGGGTCGAGGTCCTCGACGGGCTCGGCTTCGAGTGGCGGGTCCGGGACAACGACGCCCTGTGGCGCCAGGGCGTCGAGGCTCTCGGGTCCTACGTCGCGGAGCACGGGCACGCGCGCGTGCCGATCAGGCACCGGCGGGACGACGGGTTCCGGCTCGGGCAGTGGGTGCGCAGCCGACGCAGCGAGGGGACGGGCGGGAGGCTGAGCCCCGAGCGGGTCGCTGCGCTCGACGCACTGGGCTTCGTCTGGGACCCGACGGCGCCCGCGACCTAGGCGGGCCACGGTCCGGCGTCGCGCGACGGGAGACGCCGGCCTGCGCGGTGCGTCAGTCGTCGAAGGCGTCCCAGCAGATCGCGCTCCGGCGTCGCTGGTCGTCGAGGACGAGGTCGCGGACGGCGTCGGGGATCTGGTCGCGCTGCCAGTCCCTCTCGACGAGGCGGGCCGTCTCGGCGTCGTCGCCGCGCGCCGACGCGTCGGCGGCCGCGGCCCGGATCGCGTAGGCCGCAGCCCCCAGGTCGTGTGCGGCGACGTGGGCCACGGCCACGGCCTGCCCGGCCGCGAGCGCGGCGTACTTCGCGGGGGCGGGCAGGTCCCGACCGGCGGCGTTGGCACCGAAGGCGGCCCGGTGCGCGTCCTTCATGGCCATCTCCCCGCGGATCCAGGCCCGCTCGACGGCGAGGGCCTCTCGCGGGCGCGGGTCGTCGGGCGCAGCCCGCTCGAACAGGGGCAGGACGTGCTCGGCGCACACCGCGGCCCATTCCGCGAGGAGGTGGTGGTGCTCGTCCGTGAGCGTGCCGCCTCGGCGCTCGGTGATCAGTCGTGGGTCCCGGTCGGTCGGCAGGATCGGCATGGGCCGATCCTCCGGCACGGACGGCTTCTTGGCGAGCAGGCACCGGTGGGCCTCGGTACTCCGCGGGCCTCGGCCGGCGCAGCACGTGCGCGGAGACGGCGGATGCCGGCCGCCCCGCCGAGGGG
>NZ_JBHUAD010000296.1:0-4128 GCF_042789955.1 Oerskovia sp. NPDC056781 | reverse complement strand
CCTGATCCACGCGGATCAGGGGCATCTGCTCACTTCTCGGCGTCGTTGCTCTTGCGCGCACCTCGCTCCTTCTGGCAGGCTACAAAGTAGTTTGCAGCACAAACCACGATTCGTCGTGATGGAGAAGGAGCCCTCGTGCCCGACCGGACACCCGACGACGAGCAGCCGCTCGACCCCGCCGAGAGCCTGCGTCTCATCGCGGCCCAGCAGGAGAAGGTCAAGGACGTCGAGCCCGACGGCCGGGTCCTCTACGGCGTCTGGGGACTGGCCTGGCTCCTGGGCTACACGACGCTCTACGTCAGCTCGCTGCGCACGGCCGCCCCTCCCACGGCGACCGTGGAGGCCGGGGCGGGCGACGTCGTCGGGCAGCCCGAGCCCTGGGCCTTCCTCGCCTTCACCTTCCTCGTCGTGGGCGCCGTGGCCATCACGATCGTGCACATCATGACGCGCGTGAGCGGGGTCCGCGGCGCGAGCGCCCGCTCGGGCGCGCTCTACGGCTGGGCCTGGTTCATCTCGTTCGCAGCCATGAGCATGGTCCTGGGCGGGCTCGCCCGCGCCGGGGCGAACCCCGAGGTCATGTCACTCGCGAGCAACTCCCTGTCGTGCCTGGTCGTGGGGATCATGTACCTCGCGGGCGGCGCCATGTGGCAGGAGGCCCGCCTCTACGTCCTGGGCGTGTGGATCCTGCTCGTCGCCGGGGCCGCCACGATCGTCGGCCTGCCCGGCCTCTACCTCGTCATGGCCGTCGCGGGCGGGGGCGGGTTCCTGCTCATGGCGTTCGTCGAGCAGGTCCTGCGCGTACGGACCCGTCGCCGGATCGTGGGAGGTGCCCGTGCCTGACGTCGAGCTCGACCCGGTCATCCACGCCCAGGCGCGGCTGCGCGTCGTCGCGACGCTCTCGGCGTTGGGCCCGGGCGACCAGATCGCGTTCCCCAGGCTCCAGAAGCTCCTCGACATGACCGCGGGCAACCTCTCGACGCACCTGCGCAAGCTCGAGGACGCCGAGTACGTGACCGTCACCAAGACCCACGAGGGGCGCACCCCGGCCACCTACATCAGCCTCACCCCTCGCGGGCGCCGTGCCTTCGAGGTCTACACCGAGTCCCTGAGCATGCTCCTGAGAGGAGCCGGATCGTGACCAGCCAGCACTCAGCCGTCAGTCCGGGGCGCGCTGCCGCCCCGACACGAGGAGGCCCGGCCGTGCCGCACGGGTCCCTCGTGTCGGCGCAGCACGTGACCCGCCGCTTCGGCGAGGTCGTCGCGCTCGACGACGTGACCCTCGAGGTCGGGGCCGGTGAGCTCGTCGGGCTCCTGGGGCCCAACGGCGCCGGGAAGTCGACGTTGCTCTCGCTCGTGAGCGGGCAGCGCAAGCCCGACACGGGCGTCGTGCGCCTCTTCGGCGGCGACCCGCGCGACGCCTCGTCCCGCCAAGGCCTGGGCCTCACGCCGCAGGAGACAGGCCTGCCCGCGACGCTCAAGGTCCGCGAGGTCGTCGACTTCGTCGGCAAGCACTACGCGAACCCCGTGCCCACGGGCGAGCTGCTCGAGCAGTTCGGGCTGTCCGAGCTCGCCGGGCGCCAGACCGGGGCCATGTCCGGCGGCCAGAAGCGGCGCCTCGCGGTCGCGCTCTCGCTCGTCGGGCGCCCCCGCGTCGTGCTGCTCGACGAACCCACCACGGGCCTCGACGTCGGGGCGCGTCAGGCGTTGTGGGCCGCGATCCGCGAGTACCACGCGGCCGGCGGGACCGTGCTCCTCACGAGCCACTACCTCGAGGAGGTGCAGGCGCTCGCGCAGCGCGTCGTCGTGATCGACCAGGGCGTGGTCAAGGCCGACGACACGCTCGACGCGATCCTGCGCCGCGTCGGGCTGCGCCGCGTGGTCGTGCGCAGCACCGCTGACCTGGGCGTCGACCTGCCGGGCGTGGTGCGGTCCGAGCGCGCGGCCGACAAGGACGCGGGGGAGTCCGGCGTCTGGCGCTACGAGCTGTTCACGGCTGACGCCGACGAGCTGGTCCGCACGCTCGTGACCTCGGGTCTGCCGTTCCACGGGCTGGAGATCCGGGGCGCGAGCCTCGAGGAGGCGTTCGAGCAGATGGTCTCGCACGCCGTGACCACCGACCATGGCGAGGCCGGGAACCCGACGGGCGCGACGCCGTCGGCCCCCGCGGACCACCAGGCCTCCGAGGAGGAGAGCGAGCGATGAGCACCCAGGCAGCCACCACGACCTCCGGCGTGAGCGGGCGCCCGCCCGGCGCCGCGACCCTCACCTGGATCCACCTCAAGTACCAGTTCCTGGAGACCGTGCGCGTGCCCATCGCGGTCCTCGGGAACCTGCTGTTCCCCGCGCTGGCGATGTTCTTCTTCGTCGTGCCGCAGAAGGAGGTCGCGGGCGACCCCGTCGCGGCGACCACGGCCGTCGCGTCGCTCGGGCTGTTCGCGATCTGCTCCGCGAGCCTGTTCACCTACGGGCTGGGTGTCGCGGAGGACCGGGCGCTGCCGTTCGACCCGTTCCTGCGCTCGCTGCCCGCGGGCCCCGCGCCCCGCATGATCGCGCGTATCCTCAACGGCGGGATCTTCTCGCTGTTCGGGCTCGTGCCGCTCATCCTCATCGGGTGGCTCCTGACCGCGGCCTCCGTGACGTGGACGCAGCTCCTCGCGGGGGTGGGGACCGTGCTGCTCGTGTCGGTGCCGTTCGTGCTGCTGGGTATCGCGATCGGGTACTCGCTGTCCGCCAAGGCAGCGCTGCCCGTGGTGCAGGTCATCCTGTTCCCCCTCGCCTTCGCGGGCGGGCTGTTCCTGCCGCCGTTCCTGTTCCCGCCGTGGCTCGACGCGATCTCGATGACCACCCCGACGCGCGCCGGTCGCGACCTGCTGGTCCAGGCGCTCACGGGCGAGCCGGCGTACGCGCTCGCGTGGGTCGTGCTGCTGGGGTGGACCGTGGTGTTCGCGGTCCTCGCGGTGTGGGCGTACCGCCGCGACGAGGGCCGCCGCTTCAGGTAGCCCCTGCCTCCCGGTGCCGAGAACGAGGTCGTGGTCGTTGTCCCCGTGGACGGCGACCACGACCTCGTTGTCGACGGCGCGGGCATAATGTGATATCACTTTGATAGATGCGGGGCGCCCGGCACCCGTGACCGACGAGAGGACCATCCATGAGCGACACCACCGTCCCCCCGCAGGAGTCCGTGGGCGGCGAGCCGAGCGGACGCCCCGTGGGCCACGACGGGACACGCGTCGACGTGACCGAGCAGCCCGCGTGGTCGCTCGGCGCCGGCGGAGGTGGTCTCGCGATCCTCCTCGTCCTCGTCCTTCTCGGCGGGTCGGTCCCCCTGTTCATGACCAGCACCCCGGTCGGCACCCTGCTCGGCGTGGTCGCGATCGTGCTCGGCCTCCTCGCGCTCACCGCCGTCAAGGTCATCAACCCGGGGCAGACGCTCGTCGTCCAGTTCTTCGGCCGGTACCTCGGGACGATCCGCCGCACCGGGCTCGTCGCCACCGTGCCGCTCTCGACGCGCAAGCGCGTGTCCGTCCGCGTCCGCAACTTCGAGACGAGCGAGCTCAAGGTCAACGACGCCGACGGCAACCCGATCAACATCGCGGCGATCGTCGTGTGGCAGGTGGCCGACACCGCGAAGGCGAGCTTTGCCGTCGAGGACTACACCGACTTCGTCCGCGTCCAGGCCGAGTCGGCGCTGCGCCACGTGGCGATGTCCCACCCGTACGACGACGCCGAGGCCGGCGAGCAGTCGCTGCGCGGCGCGACGGAGGTCGTGTCGGCGGAGATCGCCGCGGAGGTCGCCGCACGTGTCGTGGTGGCGGGTGTCGAGGTCGTCGAGGCCCGCATCTCCAACCTCGCGTACGCCCCCGAGATCGCGCAGGCGATGCTGCAGCGCCAGCAGGCCGGGGCGATCATCGCGGCCCGGTCGAGGATCGTCGAGGGCGCCGTGTCCATGGTCGAGGACGCCCTCCAGCGCCTCGAGGCCGAGTCGATCGTCACGCTCGACGACGAGCGCCGCGCCGCCATGGTGTCGAACCTCCTCGTCGTGCTGTGCAGCGACAGCCGTGCGACCCCCGTCGTCAACGCCGGGTCGCTCTACTCGTGACCCCCGAGGTCCCGGCGTCCGCCCCCGGC
>NZ_JBHUAD010000295.1:0-4136 GCF_042789955.1 Oerskovia sp. NPDC056781 | reverse complement strand
CCCCCCGGAGGGTCTACCTCGCGCACACGGGTCTACCTCGGCGGAGAAGACAACGACTCCCGCATGACCTTCGCGAGCGAGAGCAGCCGGGCGTTGTCGAACAGGTCCTCGAGCAGCACCACGTTGCCCGACGAGTCGCCCAGCGGGACCTTCCAGTTGGGGTACTCCCGGTCCGTCCCGGGCTGGTTCTGCGTGCGACGCTCCCCGACGGCGTCGGCGAGCGAGACACCGATCAGGGCCGCGGGCGTCTGGGCGATCAGGACGTGCAGCGCCTCGACGAGCTCGCGCTCGGACGGGTCGTCACCGATCAGCCCGCGCTCGGCGAGGAAGGCCACCATGCCGTCCCGTTCCGCGCGTGCCACCTGGCGGACCTGGGCGGCCGGCTCGGTGAGCAGGCCCAGGCGTTCGCGCAGGTCGACGTGCTCGCCCGCGAGATAGCCCGCGGTCGGCGGCAGGTCGTGCGTCGTGACCGTGGCCAGCGCGAGCCGGCGGTACGCCTCGGGCGCCAGCGGACGCCCGCCCTCGCCCTTCTCGAACCACAGGACCGAGGTCCCGAGGACGCCCCGCTCGGCGAGGTAGTCACGGACCCAGGGCTCGTAGACCCCGAGGTCCTCGCCGATGACCATGGCCCCGGCGCGCTGGGCCTCGAGGCACAGGATGCCCACGAGCGCCTCGTGGTCGTAGCGGACGTAGGCCCCGGCGTCGGCGCGCGCCGCACCCGGTATCCACCAGAGCCGGAACAGGCCGATGACGTGGTCGACCCGGATCGCGCCCGCGTGGCGCAGCACCGTGCGCAGCAGGTCGCGGAAGGGCGCGTACCCGGCGCGGGCCAGGGCGCGCGGGTCCCACGGCGGCTGCGACCAGTTCTGGCCCTGCTGGTTGTACATGTCCGGCGGTGCGCCGACAGTCACCCCGCCCGCGAGGACGTCCTGGTGCGCCCACGCGTCGGCCCCGTGCGGGTGCACTCCCACCGCGAGGTCGTGCATGATCCCGATCGACATCCCGGCGTCCAGGGCCGTGCGCTGCGCGACCTCGAGCTGCTCGTCCGCGACCCACTGGAGCCAGCAGTAGAACTCGACCTGGTCGTCGAGCTGCTCGCGCAGGGCCGCGACCGCGGGCGACGAGGGGTCGAGCGCCTGCGGGGGCCAGTCGCGGTCGCCGAAGTGGTCGGCGAGCATGCACCATGTCGCGAAGTCCTCGAGCCCCTTGCCCTGCTCGGCCCGGAAGGCGTCGAACGCGGCCTGTCGCGCGGTCGACCGCGGCGCTGCGAAGACGACCTCGAGCGCGGCCTTCTTGGCCTCCCACGCCGCGTCCCGGTCGATCGGGCCGGCGTCGGAGCTCAGGTCCCGGATCGGGTCGAAAGCCCACTCGACGAGCGAACGGTCCGCCGCCGAGAGGTAGCCCGTCTCGCGCACGTCCTCGACGCGGATGTACAGCGGGTTCACGAAGCGCCTGCTCGTGGGCAGGTACGGGGAGGGGGTCATGGGGGTGCGGGGCTCGGCCGCGGCGAGCGGGTTGACGAGCACGAAGTCGGCCCCCGCCCGGTGCGCTCCCAGCCACGCGAGGTCGGCGAGGTCCGCCAGGTCCCCCACGCCCCAGGACGCCCTGGACCGCACCGAGTAGAGCTGGGTCATGAGTCCCCACGCCCGCCCCTCGCGCACGGCCTCGGGCAGCTCGAGCCGCTGCGGCGTCACGACCAGCGTGGCCCGAGCCTGCGTGCCCTCGCTCGTGGCGTGGATCTCGTGCCAGCCCAGCGGCAGGTCCGCCGGGACGGCGAAGGTCGCCCGCCCGATCGCCCGGCCGTCGACCGTGCGGGGCTCGACGTAGGCGTCGACCTGGGTCAGGGCGCGGCGTTCGCGCACCGCGGGCGCTGTCGACCGGTACCCGGGCTGCTCGATCGGCTCGAGCTCTGCCCACACCTCGACGGGCGCACCGTCGGCGACGTGCACGGGGAACCTCAGCTCGTCGCCCTGGCGCACCACGACGGTCGGGGGCAGCATCTGCCGCCACTCGTCGTCGACCGAGTGCTCGAGGCTCACGGCGACCTTCTCGGGGGACGACGCGGGCACGCCCAGCGCCTCGAGCACCGCGACGAGGGTCTGCGCGCTCACCTGGCGCTGCGTGCCGTCGAAGCCCCAGAAGTCGGGCGCGACGCCATGGGCCGCGGCCAGCTGGACCAGCGGTTCGGGCACGTCGGCCGTGACATGTTGTGGAACGCTCACGAGGGTGATCCTGCCAGAGCGCGGGGGCGACGGCAGACCTTGGGCCCGGTGTGGCGCGGGCCGTCGCCAGGTTCAGCCCCTCGGGCACGTGCGCACACCGCCCGCGCACCCTCCTCACAGGCCCTCCGCAGGACCCGTCCGCCCGCTCCCGGTGAGGCTCGTCACGTGGGGCGCCGGACGCCGTCGGGCCTCGTGCTGCGGCAGGTAGCCTGCCGGGATGGCTTCCCCGTCCCCGTCCCCCACCGACATCGGCGACCAGATCGCCGGACAGGCCAACGTCTGGCTCGAGTGGTTCCTCGGCACCCCGCTGCGGATCATCCTCATCGTCGTGATCGGCTCGGTCCTGCTGGCCGTGATCCGCCGCATCATCCGCCGCGTGACCGAGCACATCGCCGACGGCACCCCGATCACCGAGCGGCGCGGCATGAAGGGCCTCAAGGGCCTCACGGAGTCACCCGTGGGCAACGTCCTGCTGCGCGCCAACCCGCTCGCGAGCGCACGCCGCGCCCAGCGTGCCCGCACGATCGGCTCGGTCCTGCGCTCGACCGCGAACATCCTGTTCGGCTCGACGATCGTCCTCATGGTGCTCACCGAGCTGGGCATGAACATCGCGCCGTTCCTCGCGTCGGCGGGGATCGTGGGCGTCGCGCTGGGCTTCGGCGCGCAGAGCCTCGTCAAGGACTTCCTGTCGGGCACGTTCATGCTGCTCGAGGACCAGTACGGCGTGGGCGACTCGGTCGACTTCGGGGTCGTGGCCGGGACGGTCGAGGAGGTCGCGCTGCGCGTCACGAAGGTCCGCGACGGCGACGGCACCCTCTGGTACATCCGCAACGGCGAGATCCTGCGCACGGGCAACAAGTCGCAGGAGTGGGGCCGCGCCTCGGCCGAGGTGCACGTCGCGTACTTCGCGGACCTCGACCAGGTCGAGCGGGTCCTGCGCGAGGCCGGCGAGGCGGTCGCCGCGGACCCCGTCCTGGGCACCTATCTCCTGGAGCAGCCGGCCGTGTCGGGCATCGAGTCGATGACCCCGGAGGAGATGGTCCTCAAGGTCTCGGTCAAGACCCAGGCCTCGATGCAGGGCGAGATCTCGCGGGCGCTGCGCACGACCGTCCGCGAGCGCCTCGCCGCGGCTCACGTGCCGCTGGCCGGCGCCGAGCCGCCCGGTGCCCTCGAGGAGACGCCGCAGGACGTACCGGCACCGGTGCTGCCCCAGGTGTCGACCCAGGTGTCGACCCAGGCGCCCGCCCACGGCACGGCTCCCGCCCGGGACGCGGTGCACAACCATGACACCGCGCAGAACCCCGACGCCCGGCAGGCGCGGGACGCCGTGGCGCCGAAGGACGAGGTGCAGGCCAAGGACTCGCTGCAGACGCGCGACGCGCTGCCCGACGACCCGGCGCAGCCGGACCGGTAGCGGACCGGTAGCGGGCCGGTGCTCAGTCCCAAGCGAGGAGAGGCTCGCCGGCCCGGACGGTCCCGCCCGGGGGGACGAGGAACGTCAGGAGGGACGGGTCGCCCTGGAGCGCGATGACCGAGCACACGGTCGCCAGCCCGAGCGCAGCCACGCGCGGGGGCTCCCAGGACAGCAGGGTCGCGCCCGCCTCGACGCGGTCTCCCGGCTCGACGTGGAGCTGGAAACCCTCTCCGCCGAGCCGCACCGTGTCGATGCCCAGGTGGACCAGGACGGTGCGCCCACCGGTCGCCTCGAGCGCGAAGGCGTGCGGGAACAGGGAACCGACCGTGCCCGCCGCGGGGGCCACGACCGTCGAGATCCCGTCGCCGTCCACCGACGGCTCGATCGCGAGACCCGGCCCCGCGAACGCCTGCGCGAACACGGGGTCGGGGACGTCTCGCAGCGCCACGACCGTTCCGCTCAACGGTGCTCCGACGCGCAGGACCGGCTCGTCCGTGGAC
>NZ_JBHUAD010000294.1:0-4148 GCF_042789955.1 Oerskovia sp. NPDC056781 | reverse complement strand
GACCTGGGTCCACCTCGGCGCCCGGTAGCACTCTGGAGCGGGGACTATGCGTCGAGCCCGCGACGCGTCAGGAGCGGCGCGATCTCCGGGTCGCGGCCACGCAGGTCCGCGAACGCGACCATGGGGTCGACCGAGCCGCCGCGCGCGAGCAGCTTCTTGCGGAACGCGTCGCCGTTGGCCCGGTTGAGGCCGCCGTTCTCCTCGAACCAGGTCACGGTGTCGGCGTCGAGGACCTCGGACCAGATGTACGAGTAGTAGCCGGCCGAGTAGCCGCCGCCGAACACGTGGTTGAAGTACGTCGTGCGGTAGCGCGGCGGCACGGGCGCGAAGGCGACGCCGGCCGCGTCGAGGGCCGCGGCCTCGAACGGCAGGACCTCCTCGACGCTCGTGGGGACCTGCTCGGGGGCGAGCTGGTGCCAGGCCTGGTCGAGCAGCGCAGCCGCGAGGTACTCGGTCGTCCCGAAGCCCTCGTTGAACAGGCGCGAGGCGAGCATGGTCCGGGCCCACTCGGCGGGCATGGGCTCGCCCGTGACGTGGTGGACCGCGTAGGACGTGAGGATCGTCGGCTCCCAGGCCCACATCTCGTTGACCTGCGAGGGGTACTCGACGAAGTCGCGCGGCACCTCGGTGCCCGACTGCGACGGGTAGCGCACGTCCGAGAACAGGCCGTGCAGCGCGTGGCCGAACTCGTGGAAGAGCGTGATGACCTCGTCCCACACGAGCAGCGTGGGCTCGCCCACCGGGGGCTTGACGATGTTGAGGTTGTTCACGACGACGGGCGGCTGGTCGAGCAGGTGGTTCTGGTCGACCAGGTTGTTCATCCACGCGCCGCCCCGCTTGGACTCACGCGTGTAGAAGTCCGCGAGGAACAGCCCGAGGCCCTGGTCGGGCTCGCCGACCGGTCCGTCGAAGACCTCGAACACGCGGACGTCGGGGTGGTAGCCCACGAGGTCGGTGCGCTCGGCGAACGAGATGCCGTAGAGCAGGTTCGCGGCCTTGAACACGCCGTCGGTCACGACTCGGTCGAGCTCGAGGTAGGGACGCAGTGCGGCGTCGTCGAGCGAGTAGCGCTCCTTGCGGACCTGCTCGGCCAGGTACGCCCAGTCGGACGCACGCAGCTCGGCGCCGTCCCCGGCCTCGCGGGCGAGCGCGACCTCGAGGTCGCCGGCCTCGCGGCGGGCGTTCGCGACGGCCGCCGGGGCCAGCCGCGAGAGCATCGCGTTGACGGCGTCGGTCGTCTTGGCCGTCGCGTCCTCGGCGATGTACGCGGCGTGGTGGTCGTACCCGAGGAGCCGGGCGTGCTCGGCGCGCAGGCGCGCGAGATCGAGCACGATCTGGCGCGTGTCGTTGTCGTCGCCCGTCGCGCCGCGCGTCACGGACGCCTGCTGGACGCGCTCACGGGTCTCGCGGCGTGCGAGCGACGCGATGACGCCCTGCTGCGTGGGCAGCTGCATCTCGAGGAGGTACTTGCCCTCATGACCGCGCGTCGCAGCGGCTGCCGCAGCCGCGGCGACCGCGTCCTCGGGCAGGCCCTCGAGCTCGGCGGCGTCGTCGACCAGGACGCTCGCGGCGTTCGCGCCCGCGAGGAGCTTGCGTCCGAACGCGGCCTCGAGCGAGGTCAGCTTCCCGTTGAGGTCGCGCAGGCGGTCCTGGTCCGCGGCGTCGAGCTCGATGCCCGACCGGCGGAAGTCGACCAGCAGGGTGTGCAGGAGCCAGGCGGTGTCGGCCTCGAGCGTGAGCTCGCCGGCGTCGACGGCGTCCTGGAGGGCGCGGACGCGCGCGTACAGGCGGGCGTCCATGTAGATCGCGTCGTGGTGGGCCGAGAGCTCGGGGGCGATGGCCTCCTCGATGTCCTCGAGGCCCGGCGTCGAGTCGGAGCTCGCGACGTTGTAGAAGACCGTGACCGCACGGGTCAGGAGCTGCCCCGCGGACTCGAGGGCCTCGAGCGTGTTGGCGACCGTGGGCGCCTCGGGGTTGGTGACGATCTGCTCGACCTCCGCGCGCTCGGCCTCCATGCCGGCGCGGAGGGCGGGGAGGTAGTGCTCCTCGCGGATCGTCGTGAAGTCGGGGAGCTGGTACGGGAGGGTGGACGCCGCGGCGAACGGGTTGGCCGGGTCGAGGGTGCTCGTCATGCGTCCTATCTTCACCCGGCGCGCGCCCGGCTCACGACATCATTCCCGGTCGCGTCAGCGCGCCCGTGTCTGCCCGACGTGGTCCCCCGCCTCGGCGGACGGCCACGGCTCGACCGGTTCACGCGGGTCGGCGGCGAGGAGCGTGCCGATCCACGCGTCCCGGCGTGCGCCCCGTTGGACGCCGTGGCCCCGCACGGTGCCCTCGACCCGGAACCCCAGGCGCCATGCGACGCGTCGCGAGGCCCAGTTGCCCGTGAACGCGGTCCAGACCATGCGGGACAGCCCCAGCCCCTCGGGGTCGAACGCCCAGTCGACCACGAGACGGGCGGCCTCGGTCATGAGCCCCTCGCCGCGCACCTCGGGCGCGAGCCAGTACCCGATCTCGGCCGACGTGTCGCGCGTGGGCGAGGAGTCGAGCGTGATCCCGACCATGCCGAGGACGGGTCCGTGCGGCGCGTCCGGGCGGCGGATCGCCCACGTGTGCCCGCGGCCCGTGCGCCACGCCTCGGGCACGACGTCCTCGATGAAGGTCGCAGCGTCCGCGCGCGCGTACGGGCTGGGCACGGTGGTCCACGCGGCGATCTCGGCTCTCTGGCAGAGCTCGGTGATGCGGTCGACGTCCGCCGCGGTGGGCATCACGAGGTGGACACGTTCGTTGGCGAGGACGAAAGGTTCCATCCGGACAGCATGCCACTGCGCGGGGAGGGCTCGACAGGGCATTTCGGGAAGCGACCGGCGCTACTCCCCCACGACGTCCACGGCCCGCGCCCACGGCAGCCCGAGCGCGACGGCGACCTGCTCGTTGACGAGCGTCCCCGCCACGGTCGTCAGCCCGTTGCGCAGCAGCGGGACGCTGCGCAGCGCGCTCGTCCCGCCGTCCGCGAGGAGCGCGAGGTACGGCAGGGTCGCGCTCGTCAGAGCGTGCGTGCTGGTCACGGGTACCGCGCCCGGCATGTTCGCGACGCAGTAGAACGTGGAGCCGTGCACGCTGAACGTGGGGTCGTCGTGCGTGGTGGGGCGGGAGTCCTCGAAGCAGCCGCCCTGGTCGACCGCGATGTCGACGAGGACCGAGCCGGACTTCATGCGGGACACGAGGTCGTTCGTCACCAGGTGCGGGGCCCGGGCCCCTGCGACGAGGACCGCACCGATCACGAGGTCGGCGGCCAGCACCTCCTGCTCGATCGCGTACGCGCTCGACGCGACGGTCCGCACGTGGCCCGCGAACTCCTGGTCGAGCGCACGCAGCACCGGCAGCGACAGGTCGAGGATCGTGACCTCGGCGCGCATGCCGACCGCGATCTCGGCCGCGTGCCGCCCGGCGGTCCCGCCGCCGAGGATCACCACGCGGCCCGGTCTGCTGCCGGGGACGCCGCCCAGCAGCACGCCCGAGCCGCCCGCAGGGCGCATGAGGTGGTACGCACCGACCTGGGTCGCCATGCGGCCGGCCACCTCGCTCATGGGGGCGAGGAGCGGCAGGGAGCCGTCGGGGGCCTGGGCGGTCTCGTACGCGACCGCGGTGGTGCCGGCGTCGAGCAGCGCGGCCGTACCGAGGGGGTCGGCGGCCAGGTGGAGGTAGGCGAACAGCAGCAGGTCGTCGCGCAGCAGCGGGTACTCGCTCGGCACGGGCTCCTTGACCTTGCACACGAGCTCGGCCCGGCCCCAGACCTCCTCGGCCGTGTCCAGGACGTGCGCGCCCGCGAACGTGAAGTCCTCGTCGGAGATGGCCGAGCCGATCCCTGCACCGGACTGGACGAGGACCTCGTGCCCCGCCGCGACCAGATGATGGGCACCCGCCGGGGTCAGCGCGACGCGGTACTCGTTGTTCTTGACCTCGACAGGAATCCCGATCCTCATGCCGCCAGCGTGTCGCGTGCGCGCCGATCGCGCGCGTCGAGGGCTCGCGCGGGTCGCCCGCAGCGCACCCGGCCCGATGCCGAAGCGCGCCACCCGTTGGAAGGTGCGCTCCGCCGTCGGGCCGCTTCTCGGTGCCGAGAACGGGGTTGAGGTCGCCTCCAC
>NZ_JBHUAD010000293.1:0-4162 GCF_042789955.1 Oerskovia sp. NPDC056781 | reverse complement strand
GACGAGCGGTTGCTCGTCGGGCCTTCACCATGCCGGGAGATTCTTGCCGGGTGATCTGCCGAGCTGGTCGTGCTGGTGCTGCTGTGGGGCTGCGTCAGGCGTTGACGACCTCAGGGGTGGGGTTCGCGGTGCCGACGCTCAGTGCGGGGGCTGCTCCGATGCGACGCAGGGCGTAGCCGAGGAGGCCGAACAGGACACCGAGGCCCATGACCAGTGCGCTGACGCCGTAGGAGACCACCGAGGTGAAGAGCGAGGCGCGGAGGAACGAGCCGTTCATGACCGTCGCGCGGGTCGGGTCTTCCTTGTCGAGCTCGGCGTAGGTCTTGCCCTCGCTCATCTTGAGCGCGTGCTCGTTGATGATCTCGGCCTGGGCGTAGGCGCTGAAGGGGCCGCGGACCGGCGAGCCGGCGAGCATCGACGCGTCCTCGGAGACCGTGATCTTCTCGGCGGCCAGCTGCGAGGTGATGGTGGCCCAGGTGGCTGCGCCGGCGAGCAGCAGCACGAGGCCTGCGATCATCGTGACGAGGCCGATGAGACGGACGGAGCGGGCGGGACCAGCGGTGCTGGTGCTCATGGTGTGACTCCCAGAAGAAGAGGTCGAGGCGACCTGAGATGAGGTGCGAAAGGATCGAACTTCGTTGCGATCCCTATGCTGGGAGCGCTTCGATAAGTCGACCCTACAGACCTTGTGAACGTCTTCACAAGCGAGATTTTGTGGCCTCCGTCACGCGGAGATGACAGAGTGTCAATGTCGGGAGAAGGGACCGGACGGGCCGTTCCCGAGCGTAGGGCCGAAGGTTTCCCGGGCTCGGGACGAAGGTCCCGAGCGGCCCTGCGAAACGGGCCCGTGAGCACCAGGAGGGTGGCATGGGACACGACACCGACCACGACCTGCAGGGCGAGCTGGAAGCCGTCGAGGCGGACTGGGGGCACGCCATCGTCGCCAACGACGCCGACGCGATCGGCCGGTTCATGACCGACGACTGGCTGATCGTCGGCGAGGACGGCACCACCTCCCGGGAGGACTTCCTGGCCCTCGTGCGATCAGGCGACCTCACGCACGAGTCGATGAGCAAGATCACCGGCAGCGTCCGCTTGCTGGGCGGCGCCGCCGTGCTCGTCGGCCGCGGCACCAACACCGGGCGCTACCAGGGGCGCGCGTTCGCCTCCGACGAGTGGATCACCGACGTGTTCGTCCGGGGCGCCGACGGGTGGCGGTGCGCGCACACGCACCTCACGGCGGCCCGCGACGGGTCCTGACCCCGGTCCGTCGCGCGCCCCTGGCCGACCCGCGCCCGACCGGGTGGCGCCCCGGAGAGGGACGCGGCGCCGTCGGGCCTACGGGGTCCAGTCCGGGCGCAGCGGGAAGCCCGACGCCCCGCCCGGCTCGGGGCGCACCGCGAGCACCTGGTGGAGCTGGATCTCGTTGCGCTCGAACGCGAGCCGCGACCCGGCCATGTACAAGCCCCACACGCGGGCCGTGCCGATCCCGACGTCGGCCACGCACTCGTCCCAGTGCCGGGTGAGGTTCGCGCCCCACTCGCGCAGCGTCATCGCATAGTGCTCGCGCAGGTTCTCCTCGTGCCGCACCTCGAGACCTACGTCCTGCATGGTCGAGATGATCCGGCCCGAGCCCGTGAGCTCCCCGTCCGGGAACACGTACCGGTCGATGAAGCCGCCCGCGCGGGGACGGGCCGTATTGGTGGGGCGCGTGATCGAGTGGTTCAGCAACCGACCGCCGTCACGCAGGCGACCCTGGAGGAACGTGAAGTACGCGCGATAGTTCGCGACCCCGATGTGCTCGGTCAGCCCGATCGAGCTCACGGCGTCGAAGCCGCCGTCGGTCACGTCGCGGTAGTCGCCGTACCGGACCTCCGCGAGGTCCGCCAGCCCCTCGGCCTCGATCCGTGCCTGCGCCCACTCGGCCTGCTGCCGGGACAGCGTGACCCCCAGCGCCCGCACCCCCGCACGCGCCGCGTGCCGGACCATGCCGCCCCAGCCGCACCCGACGTCGAGCAGGCGCATGCCCCTGCGCAGGCCCAGCTTGCCCGCGACCAGCGCGTACTTGTGCTCCTGCGCCTCCTCGAGCGTCGCCTGCGACGTGGGGAAGCACGCGCACGTGTACGTCATGGACGGTCCCAGGACGTGCTCGTAGAACGCGTTCGAGACGTCGTAGTGGTGGCTGATCGCCTCGGCGTCCCGTTGTCGCGAGTGCCGCAGCCCCTCGGTCAGCCGGCGCAGGCGCGACAGGTGCTCCTCGGGAGGCGGCTCGGGAGGCCGCAGGACGCCCAGGCCCAGACCGCGCGCCCACCGGGCCACCTCCACGGGGCTCGGGCGGCGCAGGCGCAGCCCGTCCGCGGCCGCCTTGAGCAACGGGTACGGGTCCCCGCCCGGCACCCCGTCCACCTGCAGGTCGCCCGCGACGTACGCACGACCGAGCCCCAGCCCGCCGGGCGACGTCGCGACGTACCGCAGGCCCCGCTCGTTCGCCAGGTGCACGTGGAACGCGGCGTCGGGCGGACCTGCGCTCGACCCGTCGTACGCGCTGAACCCGAACGGCAGCGGGCCGTCCGCCAGCTCGTCGAGGACCTCGGCCACCGCGATCTGCGTCATGCTCCCTGCACCGCCTTCTCGTAGAGCGTCGGCGTGCGTCCCGCCGGGTCGTAGCGGTCCTTGACGGCCGCGTAGTCGATGCCGCCGTACAGGGTGTCGAACGTCTCGCGCCCGTACGTCGAGGTCGAGTAGAGCGACTTGTGTCCGTGCCGCACCGCGACCGCCATCTCGATCAGCCGGTTCACGTCGCCGTCACGCCCGCCCTCGGCGATCGGGACACCGCCCCAGAAGCCCACGTTGACGTACACGCGGTGCGGTTCGAGCGGATACAGCGGCCACGGCTCGGGCGAGGCGAGCCGCAGGGGGCACAACCACACGGGCGTCATGGGGACGTGGCCCGTGAACCACGCCATGAAGCTCTCGAGCTGGTCGAGGGGCACCTCGACGTCCTGGACGACCCGTTCGTTGCGGGGTCGACGGCGAAGGTCGGCGAGCCGGCCCGTGAGGTCCAGACGCTCGTCGAGGCCCACGATCCGGCGGTAGACGTCCGAGCGTCGCCACCGGCGCGGCCACAGCCTGCGCAGCACCGGGTTCTGCACGCCGAACGCGCGCGAGCACCAGAACCAGTCCGTGTCCCAGCGCCAGAGGTAGTCGTGGGTGCTCAGCACGTCGAGCGGACGTTCACGCACGGAGAGGTAGTAGATGTGCTGCCCCGTGTAGTCGCTCGGCGCCGGCGCGAGCGACCGGGCCTCCATACGCGACGCGAAGCGGCCCAGGCACAGGTACACCTCGCCCGGGGCGAACAGGACCCCGTCGCAGAAGTCGACCCGCTGCCCCTCCCACGAGCCGTCCGCCGCGATCTTGCCGACCGCCGCGGCGACCTCCGCGACCGACCCGAAGCGCACGTTGCGGACCGCGACGAACGGCTCGGTCCGGTCCAGGCGCAGCCGCACGCGTGTCGCGTACCCGAGAGTCCCGTACGAGTTGGGGAACGCGTGGAAGAGATCGGCGTGCTCACCCGTGGGCCCGGCCGTGACGAGCTCGCCGGACGGCGTCAGGACGTCGATCTCGAGGACCGCCTCGTGCGGCAGGCCGTTGCGCAGCGAGCTCGACTCGATGCCGAGCCCCGCCAGGGCGCCGCCCACCGTGATCGTGCGCAGCTGCGGGACGACGGTCGGGACCAGCCCCCGCGGCAGCGTCACCGCGACCAGGTCCTCGTACGTGCACATGCCCTGGACGTCGGCCGTGCCCGCGGCGTCGTCGACCGAGATCACCCCCGTCAGGCCCGACGCGTCGAGGCCGGGACCAGGGGACGGGCGCCGGGGACGGAACAGGTTCGTCGTCCGCTTGGCGAGGCGCAAGGGGCGACCGGGGTCGACGGCAGCGGCGGAGCGCACCAACGAGGCCACGGCCTGCGCGTGCTGGTGCTCACCACGGACGGCACTGTTCGCGGGGGCTGACACCTCACCCACTGTAGGACGGGCGGGCGAAGCCGCCACCGGTGAGCGGGATCACAGTCGCCGCGGGGCGTCCTGCGGGACGAGTCCGTCGTGCTCGACACGGGCATCGAGACCGGGGCGCACGGCGACCGGTTCCTGATCGTCTCGAC
>NZ_JBHUAD010000292.1:0-4311 GCF_042789955.1 Oerskovia sp. NPDC056781 | reverse complement strand
AGGTAGACCGCCGAGGGGTCTACCTCGCGCACACGGGTCTACCTCGACACGCGGCTCGACGCACCAGCCCCCGCGTCACGACCAGCGGAACAGCCTCGCCGCGAGCGGCAGCAGCACCACGGTCCACACCGCCATCACCACGAGCTGTGACACCGGGACGCCGGTCCCGAACCAGCCCGTCGTCATGGCCTGGGTCGCCGCGCCGAGCGGCGTGTACCCGGCGATGGTCCGCACGACCTCGGGCATGACCGGCCCGGGCGTCCACATGCCCGCGAGGAACAGCATCGGGAAGTACAGCGTCATCCCGATCGCCGACGCGGTGCTCGCCTTCCCGGCGCGCGACGCGATGAGCATCCCGATCGAGAACATCGACAGGATCCCCAGCAGGAAGCTCACCAGGACGATCGTGAGGTTCGCGGGGCCCGCGAGGTCGAACACCTGGCTCCCCACGACCACCGCGAGCAACGCGGCGACGCAGACCGTCACGAGGTTGATGAACAGGTGTGCCCCGATGAGCCCCTGCGGCTTCATGGGGGTCGTCGAGAGCCGGCGCAGCACGCCCTTCTCCCGGAACGTCGCGAAGTAGACGGGCAAGGTCGTGAGCGCGACCGTCGCGACAGCGGTCGCGAGCGCCACAGGGACGTAGACCGCGACCGCGGTCAGCCCCTCCCAGGGCGGCGGCGCGTCGGTGATGACGTCCCGCATGCCAGGGAACGCGAAGCCCACACCCACGAGCAGGACCGTCGGGAAGAGGAGCGCGAAGAAGACCGTCCCCGGGTCGCGGAGCAGCAGTCGGGCCTCGGTGAGGGTCAGCGTCCGCAGGCCGTGCCAACCTGTGCCCGCGATCCTGCGGCGTCGGGGGCCGCCCGCCCGCCACTCGCCCTGGGTCGTCGTCCGTGCCGTCTGCGTGGTCATCGCGCTGCTCCTTCGGTGTCGGACCGGTCGTCGTCGGACCGGTCGTCGGTCGCGGCGGGGCCCGTCGCCCCCGTGTGGTCGTACGTCCTGCCCGTGACGTGAACGAACACGTCCTCGAGCGATCTGGTCATGGTCCGGACGTCGGGCACGACGTCGCGTTCTGCGAGGGCCAGCACGACGGCGGGCAGCACCCGCCGGGTCCCGGTCACCTCGATCTCGCGGCCCGCTCGCGCCACCGCCCCGACGTCCGCGAGGCCGCCGAGGACCTCGAGCACGACGGGCTCCTCGTGAGGCTCGACCCGCAGCCGCAGCACGCGTGCGGAGTCGACCGACTCGATGAGCTCCGCCGGGGACCCGGCCGCGACGACGACACCCTGGTCGATGATGACGAGGCGGTCGCACAGGCGCTCGGCCTCGTCCATGAAGTGCGTCACGAGCAGGATCGTCACGCCCCGCTCCCGCACACGTTCGACCAGCTCCCACGTCGCCCGGCGGGCCTGCGGGTCGAGACCCGTGGTCAGCTCGTCGAGGATCGCGACCTGCGGGTTCCCGACGAGCGCGAGCGCGATCGAGAGCCGCTGCTTCTGCCCGCCCGAGAGCTTCGCGAACTGCTGGTCGCGGTGCGGGGCGAGGTCCAGCAGGTCCATGAGCTCGGCCGTGTCGGCCGGGTCCTCGTAGAACGAGGCGTAGAGCCGCAGCGCCTCGGCCACGGTCATGCGCTCGTTGAGCTCGGCCTCCTGGAGCTGGACGCCCAGGAGCTCGCGCACCGAGGCAGGGTCCGACTGCGGGTCGAGGCCGAGGATCCGGACGGTCCCGGCGTCGGCCTGCCGGAGCCCGGCGAGACACTCGACCGTGGTCGTCTTGCCGGCCCCGTTGGGGCCGAGGATGCCGAAGATCTCCCCCGGCCCGACGGCGAAGCTCACGTCGCGCACGGCGACGGTGCTCCCGTACGCCTTGCGCAGGGCGACGACCTCGATGGCCGGTGCGGCGCCGTCGGGCACGGTGCGTGCCGCGAGCGACGGCGAGGGCGGGACGGACGGGACAGGATGTGCGGTGGTCATGACGACCTCCCTGAGGGTGTGTTCGCCCGCCGGGCGGCGCACCGGTGGACCGGGAGCCGTCCGTCGGACGGGATGAACGCTGTGGTGGGTGCGCCGGTCCCGGTTCCGGGACGCGGCGCGCTAAGGCGTCGGGGACGCCAGGGTCGGCAGAAGGCCGTCAGGCGGCCGACAGGCGGCCATCAGACGGCCGTCAGGTCGTGACGGGAGCGATGGCCACCGACCTCGTGACCAGGTGGAACGCGAACGCCGCTGCGGCGAGGCCCAGAAGACCGCCCACCACCGCGGTGAGCACCTGGGCGTCCGCCAGGCCGACGGCCTGCGCGAACGGCCTGCCGAAGTAGCCGCTCTGGAACGCGAGCTCGACGACGACCATGGGGAGCAGGAACAGCGGGATGGCGAACGTCCCGCGCCACACGCCGGAGCCGTAGTACCCCATGCCGACCGCCGCGCCCGCGAGCCAGTACACGCTGCAGAAGAAGAGCTGCACGAGGAACGCGGTGCCGACCTGGCCGCCGTCGGCGTAGAGCTGGGCCCGGTCGAGCTCGGGCGACCAGCCCTGTGCCCGGAAGACGAGCCACTCCACGTAGCCGAGCACCGCCGCGACGACCGCGAACGTGAGCCCGAGGAACACCGCCGTGAACCAGGCCGAACGGATGAACGACCGTCGGGTGCCTCCCGCCGCGACGTGCACCGCGATCATGGCGAGGGGCGTGATGATGCCCATGACGAACAGGAAGAACTTCGCCGACCCGCTCACGACGCCGTCGATCACGCTCCCGTCGAGGATGTCGGTGCGCACCTCGACGTAGCCGATGATGCCCGCGATGATCAGCACGATCGCCCAGAACCACACGCCGATCTGCCACGTCCCGGCGCACATCGACCACGCCGAGGTGCGCAGCGACCGCCTCTCGGCCGCGCGACGCGCCGTGGCACGCTGCACCTCGCGGTCGGTGAGGGCCGTGGGGCCCGCCAGGTTCTCGGTCATGACCGCTCCTCTCGGGTCAGGTGCACGAACAGGTCCTGCAACGGCACCGCGCCGAGCTCGAGGCCCGCCTCGGTCGCCGCGGTGCGCTCGGCGTCGTCGAGCGTGCCGAAGAGCGTGACCTGGGCCGTGCTGCCCAGGCGTTGACGGGCCAGCACGCGGCGGCCGTCGACGAACTGCTCGACCACGGCAGCGGTCCCCGTGAGGCTCACTCCCCTGGCGCGGACCGACTCGACGCTCTCCGCGAGGAGCACCCGCCCCTTGTCCACGATCACGACGTCCTCGAAGATCCGCTCGACCTCGTCGATCAGGTGGCTCGACAGGATGATCGTGCGGGGGTGCTCGGTGTAGTCCTCGACGAGCGCGTCGTAGAACGCGTACCGGCTGGGCGCGTCCATCCCGAGGTAGACCTCGTCGAAGATCGTCAGCGGCGCCCGCGAGGCGAGCCCGATGACCGCGCCGAGCGCCGAGCGCTTGCCGCGCGAGAGGCTCTCGGGAGCCTTGCGCAGGTCGATCTCGAACAGGTCGACCAGCCCGGCCGCGAGGTCCGCGTCCCAGTGCTCGCGCAGCTCGGCGTAGTAGCCCAGGCTGTCGGCGACCTTGGTCGCGGCGATCGTGTCGCCGCTCTCGCGGACGAGCTGCGTGCCGGCCATGGTCCAGGCGTTCTCGAACGGGTCCTCGCCGTCGACCAGGACCGTACCGGCGTCAGGCCGACGCATGGCGGCGATCAGCGAGAGGGCGGTGGTCTTGCCCGCGCCGTTGCGGCCGAGCAGGCCCGTGATGGTGCCCGGGCGCACCTGGAGGCTCAGGCCGTCGAGCGCAGGGTGCTTCTCGTCCTTGCCGAAGCTCAGGGTCACGTCCTGGAGCTCGACGCCGAACGGCTCGGGGCGGGCGGGGGCGGTCATGAGGTCTCTCCCGTCGGGGTGGGGCGGCCCTGGGGTCCGCGGCCGAGGACGTGGTCCACGATCTCGGCGGGCGTGATGCCCAGCAGGTCGGCCTGCACCAGCGCGGGGCGCAGGACCTCGGCGAAGTAGCGGTCGCGGTGCTCGGCGAGCAGCTTCTCGCGGGCTCCGGTCGCGACGAACATGCCGACGCCACGGCGCTTGTAGAGGACGCCCTCGTCGACCAGCCCGGCGAAGGCCTTGGCGGCCGTCGCGGGGTTGATGCGGAACGTCGTCGCGTACTGGGTCGTGGACATGACCTGCTCCTCCTCGGCGAGGTCGCCGCTCAGGATCTGGGCGCGGATCTGCTGGGCGATCTGCAGGTAGATGGGTTCAGGTCCGTCGAACATGGGGCCCATCCTCTCGTCGATCGCACGTTCTGTGGTTCATTACATGAGTAATGAACCAC
>NZ_JBHUAD010000291.1:0-4332 GCF_042789955.1 Oerskovia sp. NPDC056781 | reverse complement strand
CGACCGCAGAGGTAGACCTCCCGGAGGTCTACCTCGCGCACCCGGGTCTACCTCGGCATCGTGCAGACGTCGGCGTGAGCCGACGACCGCTACTTCTTCTCGGCCGTCGCCTTCTTGGCCGGGGCCTTCTTCGCGGCGGGCTTCTTGGCCGGAGCCTTGCGGGCCGGGGCCTTCTTCTTCGCCGGGCCGGCCGCACGCTTCTCCGCGAGGAGCTCGATGGCCTTCTCCGGCGTGATGGACTCGGGCGTCAGGTCACGCGGCAGCGTCCGGTTGGTCTCACCGTCCGTGACGTACGCGCCGAAGCGGCCGTCCTTGACCACGATGGGCTTGCCCGACGTCGGGTCGTCCCCGAGCTCGCGCAGCGGCGGGGTGGCCGTGGCTCCACGACCGCGCTTGGGCTGCTTGTACAGCTCGAGCGCCTCCTCGAGCGTGACCGTGAACATGGCCTCCTCGGACGGGAGGGTGCGCGAGTCGGTGCCCTTCTTGAGGTACGGGCCGTACCGGCCGTTCTGCGCCGTGATCTCGACGCCCGTCTCCGGGTCCGTGCCCACGACGCGCGGCAGCGACAGCAGGCGCAGCGCGTCCTCGAGCGTCACGGAGTCGAGGTTCATGTCCTTGAGCAGCGACGCCGTGCGGGGCTTGGGCAGCGCGGCCTTGGCCTTCTTGAGCGCCGCGGCCGACAGGCCCTCGTCGAACTTCGGCTCGGGGAGCTGCTCGGTCACGTACGGGCCGTAGCGTCCCGCGCGGGCCACGATCGGGTTCCCCGACTCGGGGTCGATGCCGAGGATCCGCCCGTCGTCGGCGCCCGCGGCGAGGAGCTCGCGCGCCTTGTCGACCGTGAGCTCGTCGGGGGCCAGGTCGTCGGGCACCGAGGCGCGCGGCGGGTTCTCGCCCTCCTTGACCTCGACCGAGAGATCTTCCACGTAAGGCCCGTACCGACCGACGCGGAGCTGGATGCCCTCGCCGATCTGGACCGAGTTGATGTCGCGCGCGTCGATCTCGCCGAGGTCGTCGACGAGCTGGCGCAGCCCCTCGCCCTCCTCACGGCCCGTGCCGTCCCCGAAGTAGAACCGGGTCAGCCACGCGACGCGGTCCTTGTCACCGGCCGCGATCGCGTCGAGGTCTGCCTCCATCTCGGCCGTGAAGTCGTAGTCGATGAGCCACTCGAAGTGCTCCTCCAGGAGCCGGATCACGGCGAACGCGAGCCAGCTCGGCACGAGGGCCTGACCGCGCGGCAGCACGTACCCGCGGTCCTGGACCGTCGAGATGGTCGACGCGTACGTGGACGGGCGTCCGATGCCGCGCTCCTCGAGGGCCTTGATGAGGCTGGCCTCGGTGTAGCGCGGGGGGGCGGACGTCGAGTGCCCGTCGGCCGTGAGGTCGCGCCCGTCGAGCAGGTCCCCCTCGCCCATCTGGGGCAGGCGGGCGTCCTCGTCGTTGCGACGACGGCCGGACTTCGAGGAGGTGCCGTCGGCCGTCTCTGCGCCGTCGTCGGTCCCCTCCTCGTACGCCGCGAGGAAGCCGCGGAACGAGATGACCGTGCCGGAGGCCGCGAACACGGCCTCCGGGGCCGGGCCGTCCGGCACGAACGTCTTGCCCGAGAGCGGCGCCACCACGGTCAGGCCGACCGGCGCGGCGAGCCGCACCGACGCCGTCGACCCCTTCGCGTCCGCCATCTGCGAGGCGACCGTGCGCTTCCAGATGAGCTCGTAGAGCTTGAACTGGTCGCCGCTGATCTCGCGGGCGACCTGGGCCGGGGTGCGGAACGAGTCGCCCGCGGGGCGGATGGCCTCGTGCGCCTCCTGCGCGCCCTTGGCCTTCGACGCGTAGATGCGCGGCGCACCGGGCACGAACTCGGGCCCGTACAGCTCTGCGGCCTGGCGACGCGCGGCGTCCGTGGCCTCGGCCGACAGCGACGGGGAGTCCGTACGCATGTAGGTGATGTAGCCGTTCTCGTACAGCGCCTGCGCGGTGCGCATCGTCTGCCGCGAGTTGAAGCGGAGCTTGCGGCTCGCCTCCTGCTGGAGCGTCGACGTCGTGAACGGCGCGGCCGGACGGCGCGTGTACGGCTTGGTCTCGAGGCTGCGGACCGCGAAGTCGGCCCCCGCGAGCCCTCCGACCACGAGCGAGGCAGCCTGCTCGTCGAGCTGGACCACGCCGTCGCGCGCCGCCGCGGGCTTGAGCTGCCCGCGGTCGTCGAAGTCACGGCCCGAGGCGACGCGGGCGCCGCCGAACTGGACCAGGCGGGCGTCGAAGCTCTTGTCGGCGTCGTCGGCGGTCTTGTCGGCGAGCGAGAACGTGCCGGACACGTCCCAGTACTCGGCGGCGACGAAGGCCATGCGCTCGCGCTCGCGCTCGACGACCAGGCGCGTCGCGACCGACTGGACGCGCCCCGCGGACAGCCCCTGGCGGACCTTGCGCCACAGGACCGGCGAGACCTCGTAGCCGTAGAGACGGTCGAGGATGCGGCGCGTCTCCTGGGCGTCGACCAGGTGCTCGTCGAGGTCGCGCGTGTTCTCGAGCGCACGCTCGATGGCCTCGCGCGTGATCTCGTGGAAGACCATGCGGTGCACGGGGACCTTGGGCTTGAGCTCCTCGAGCAGGTGCCACGCGATGGCCTCGCCCTCGCGGTCCTCGTCGGTCGCGAGGTAGAGCTCGTCGGCGTTCTTCAGGGCGCGCTTGAGCTCCGCGACCTTCTTCTTCTTGTCCGCGTAGACCTCGTAGTAGGGCTCGAAGCCCTCGTCGACGTTGACCGCGAACTTGCCGAACGGCCCCTTCTTCATGTCGGCGGGCAGCTCGGACGGCTGCGGGAGGTCGCGGATGTGCCCGACGCTCGACTCCACCTCGAAGTCGTCACCGAGGTAGCCCTGGATCTTGCGTGCCTTCGTGGGGGACTCCACGATGACGAGCTTGCGACCTGAGGACATCCGTTCCTGCTTTCCGTTGCTGCTGGTGTGGCTCGTTCCCCGAGCGATCTCCGGGTGGGCCGAGGTGCTGAGGTGGGGCCCGGCGTCGGGCTGGGGCATGGCCCACGACCCCACCGTCCCGTTCCCACCGGCAGCCTATGACGTTACGCCACTGGCGCCAGGCGGCACCTTATCCGTTGTGGAGGGCCCCCGTGGCAGGGGCTCGCGGTCGTGGGGACGCCCGCGCAGGGCGTGCCGTCCCCAGACCTGTGGACGACGGTCATCTCCCGGGACGGGACGTCGCCTGGCGGAGCAGGAGCAGCACGGCGAACGAGATCGCCGTCGCGGCGACCACCCCCAGCGCCCCGCCCACGTACGCGGTGGTCTCGGCGAGGTCGGTCATGTCCCAGCTCGCGGGATAGACCTCGCGCAGGCACCACGCGGCACCGAGCATCGCCGCCCCGGCCCCCAGGAACAGGAGCACGGCCACGACGACCGAACCGGGGTAGGCGCTGCTGCCACGCGCGGGGACGGGGTCGAGCGCGCTCGTGGGGGTGAGCGCGAGCGCGAGCGCGGTCCACGCCGTCACGACGAGGATCGCCGCGACCACGTCGCTCGGTCGGTGCCAGTGACCGATCAGGGTCGAGACTCCCGTGGCAGCCGTGTACGTCCCGCCCAGGACGGCGACGACCGGACGCGCCGCCCGCGGGACCGCGAGCAGCAGCGCGACCGCGACCGAGGCGGCGACCGTGGTGTGCCCGCTGGGCAGCGTGTTCCCCACGCCCCACCCGCCACCGATCAGGTCCGGCCTGTCGAGGACCGACTTCTTGAGGAGCTGGGTCGTGACGTTCGACCCGACCACGACGAACGCGACCTGGACGGCGAGCCCCCAGCGACGACGGAGCAGCGCGATCCCCATGGCCGTCCCCAGGCCCAGCACGACGAAGCTGACCGAGACGACGTCGAGCACCGGCTCCCCGAGCGCCCACAGCGTGCCGCGTCCGTAGTCGGAGCCGCGCAGCGCCGCCTGGTCCAGGTGCTGCCCCGCCTCGGACGCGACGAAGTACTGCCAGACCTGCCACACGAGGACCACCGAGACGAGAGCCGTCACGCTCGCCGCGACACGCGCCCCGACGTGCGTCGCGCCCGTGCTCTGCGCGTGCACGGGGCGTGCACCGACGGCTCGCGGGGGTGCCAGCGGGCGTGCGGTCGGCTGCGTCGTCGAAGGAGGAGGGAAGGTCACCCGTCCACCGTAGGTCACCGCGTGTGGGGATCCGGCAAAGAGAACGGGCAGGTCAGGGCGTGGCGGTGGGTGGTCTTTCACACGCCGGCCAGGAGGGCCCACGACGCGCACGAGCCGGTCGGCACCGCATCCGGCCGGGGAGCTGCCCCCCGGGCAGCGGGAACAGCGCGGCTGGCCCGTCAC
>NZ_JBHUAD010000290.1:0-4336 GCF_042789955.1 Oerskovia sp. NPDC056781 | reverse complement strand
GACCCCTGGTCCGTGGCCGCCCGTCGTCGCATGATGGAGGGATCGCGCGCCGGCGGTCCCGGGCACACCGGTCCCGTTCGGCATCCCGGCCGACCATCGCACCGATGAGTTCCCACGCCCCGGACGGTCGAACACTGGACAGACCCGTGCACCACCCACGACACAGGGAGCACGCATGACCAGCGCACCAGACCTGGCGATCGAGGCCCGCGGCCTCGTCAAGCACTTCAAGGAGACCCGCGCCGTCGACGGGATCGACCTCGCCGTCCCGACAGGCACCGTCTACGGCGTCCTCGGGCCCAACGGCGCCGGCAAGACCACCGCCGTCCGCATGCTCACGACGCTCCTGCGTCCCGACGCCGGGACCGCCCACGTCCTGGGCCACGACGTCCTCACCCAGCCCGACGCCGTCCGCTCGCTCGTGGGTCTCACGGGCCAGTACGCGTCGGTCGACGAGGACCTCACCGGCGCCGAGAACCTCATCGTCATCGCGCGCCTGTACGGCTTCTCGACGCTCGCGGCGAAGCGCCGCGCCCTGGACCTCATGGAGGCCTTCGGGATCGCGGAGGCCGCGAACCGGCCCGTCAAGACGTACTCGGGCGGCATGCGCCGCCGCATCGACCTCGCCGCGAGCCTCGTCATGAGCCCGCGCGTGCTGTTCCTCGACGAGCCCACGACCGGCCTCGACCCCCGCAGCCGCAACCAGGTGTGGGACATCGTCCGCGTCCTCGTGGCCGACGGTGCGACCGTCCTGCTCACGACCCAGTACCTCGAGGAGGCCGACCAGCTCGCGGACCGCATCGCGGTGATCGACCACGGCAAGGTCATCGCCGAGGGCACCGCGACCGAGCTCAAGCGCTCGGTCGGCGAGGGCTCGGTGTCCCTGCGGCTCGCCTCGTCGGGTGACCGCGGCCGGGCCGCGGAGATCGTCGAGCGGGTGCTCGGTGCGGAGGTCGTGCTCGCGCAGGACCCGTACGCGTTCTCCGCACGCGTGCCCGACGACGGCGCGGACCTCGCAGCACAGCTCCTGCCCGCGCTCGCCGAGGCCGGGATCGCGGTGCCCGAGTTCACGCTGGGGCAGCCGAGCCTCGACGAGGTGTTCCTGGCACTCACGGGCCAGCCGGTCGACGAGGACGAGCAGACCGACCACGAGGAGGTGGCCTGATGGCCGCGACCCAGACAGAGGTGATCACGACCCCGGAGGCGCAGGTCCTCCGTGCGGCGATCGCGATCGACCAGCACCCGACACGGCCCTCGCCGCTCGCGAACACCCTGACGTTCGCGTGGCGGGCGCTGCTCAAGATCAAGCACGTGCCGGAGCAGCTCTTCGACGTCACCCTGACGCCGATCATCTTCACGCTCATGTTCACGTACCTGTTCGGCGGCGCGATCGCCGGGGACCCGGAGACGTACCTGCAGTACCTGCTGCCCGGCATCCTGGTGCAGACGGTCCTGATCATCACGGTGTACACAGGCTTCACGCTCAACACCGACATCACCAAGGGCGTGTTCGACCGGTTCCGCTCGCTGCCCATCTGGCGTCCTGCCCCGATCGTGGGGGCGCTCCTGGGCGACACGGTCCGCTACACGATCGCGTCGGCGATCACGGTCGGGCTGGGGTTGGCGATCGGCTTCCGGCCCGACGGCGGAGTGGTCGGCGTCCTGCTGGCCGTGGCGCTGCTGCTGGTCTTCGCCTTCGCGATCAGCTGGATCTTCACGATCCTCGGGCTCGTCATGCGCACGCCCAACGCCGTGATGGGCGTCTCGATGCTGGTCCTCATGCCGTTGACCTTCGCGTCGAACATCTTCGTGAACCCCGACACGATGCCCTCGGCGCTCAAGGCCTGGGCCGAGATCAACCCGGTGAGCCACCTGGCCACCGCGGTGCGCGCCCTCATGGCCGGCACGGCGACGTTCGACCAGATCGGGTGGGTCCTGCTGGCCTCGGTCGTGCTCACGGCGATCTTCGCGCCGATCACGATGCACCTGTACCGGACGCGCAACTGAGCCTGCGGCTCCGACCTGTCGGAGCGGGCGTGACCTGGGGGTCACGCCCGCTCTGACGCGTTGCGGGACGGCCGTCAGCCGGCCTGGTCGTCCGCCGCGGGTGCCTTGTCGTCCTCGCAGCGCTTGGTCACGACCATCACGGGGCACGCCGAGTGGTGCAGCACGGCCTGGCTCGTCGACCCGAGGAGCAGGCCCGTGAAGCCGCCGCGCCCCCGCGACCCGACGACGACGAGGTCCGACGCGGTGGAGAACTCCGTGAGCAGCTCGGCACCGGTGCCGTCCAGGACGATGCGCTTGATCGTCACGTCGGGGTTCTCGGCCTCGTGACGGTCCACGATGACGTTGAGCCCCTCGGTGATGTCGTCGAGCACCTGCTGGTGGTCGATGGAGGCGGGCAGCCATGCGAGGAGCCCTGCACCTGCGCCCACGGGGACCCCCGCCACGGCGACGAGCTCGGCCCCCCACGCCCGGGCCTGCCTGATCGCGTGGCGCAACGCGATGTCGGCCGACGGCGACCCGTCGACACCGACCACGATCCGCTTGAGGGGGTTCACCGCAGGGAGCTCGGCGTCGTCCGGTCCGCTCTTGAGCGGTACGACGACCGTGGGGCACCTCGAGTGGGCGGGCAGCGCCGACGACACCGTGCCCAGGAGACGTTCGGTGAAGCCGCCACGCCCTCGCGTGCCGACCACGACCAGGCCGTAGTCCTTCGAGAGCTCGACGAGCACTCCCGCGGCGTCCCCGGTGGCGATCGCTGCGGTGGTCCTGACACCTGCCGCCTCGGCGCGCTGGGTGGCCTCGGCGAGGACCGCCTTGGCTCCTTCCTGGATCGCGGTGTCGTCCAGGGCCGCGTAGCCGCCGTCGAGCGAGGCCGCGGTGAAGGAAGGGAGGGAGTACGAGCACACGATGTGCAGGGGCCAACCGACCTGGCGGGCGTACGCGGCCGCCCAGTCCAGCGCGTGCAGGCTGGGGGTCGATCCGTCGACGCCGACGAGCACGATCTCCGCACGGGTCATGGTTCCGTCTCCTTTCGAGGGCAAACGTCCATCCTGAGACAAACCTATCGAAAGAACTGGCAAAGTCACACCGGCGCGCGCACACCGGGGACGGGTCCGACGCAGAGAACCCCGCCCCTCTGCACGAAGCAGAAGGACGGGGTTCTCGGCCGGTTCGCGGAAGGCCTTCCGCTGTTCCGGGTGGTCTCAGGCGACGCGGATGAACGTCGGGTTCGACTGCCAGATCTGGCGGACCTGGATGGTCTTGCCGGGGCGCGGTGCGTCGATCTGCATGCCGTCGCCGGCGTAGATCGAGATGTGACCGGGGGTCCAGATGAGGTCGCCCGGCTGAGCGTCGGCGGCCGACACCTTGGTGCCGACGCCGCCCTGAGCGCTCGAGGTGCGCGGCAGGCTGATGCCCGCCTGGGCGAAGACGTACTGGGTGAAGCCGGAGCAGTCGAAGCCGTCCGGCGAGGTGCCGCCGTAGACGTACGGAACGCCCACGTAGCGGGTGGCGATCGAGACGATCGCCGAGCCGGCGGCCGAGGCCGGAACCTGGACGGGCGCGGCCTTCTCGGTGGTCGCGGTGGTCGCCGCGGTCGAGGTGCGCTGGTTGGAGCGCGACGGGGTCTGCGTGGCGCGCGTCTCGACAACTCGCTCGACGACGGGCTCCGGTGCGGGGGTCACGGCGACGGCCGCGCTCTCGATCGCGAAGCCGGCCTCAGCGGCGACCGTGACGGCCGGCGCGGACTCGAGCGCGGCGCGGGCCTGAGCCGTGAGCGCGTTCAGGTCGACGGTGTTGAGCTTGGTCGAGTCCTGCTCGACCGGTGCTGCGTTGGCAGCCGTCCCGCCCAGCATCGAGACGATGAGTCCCGACGAGGCAGCGACGACAGCGGTGCGGCGGCCGACGGAGGAAGCCGTCGCCGCCGAAGCAAGGGTGGAAAGCGGGCGTCGTGCTGCACGATGGCGTGCGCCGTTCGTCACTGCGTTCACTAGTTACCTCTCCTGGACGCCTGCGAGGTCAGCTGTCGGGTTCGGGTGGGAGAATCACCCGGCCGTCCGGACCGAGGTCCTTCTGGCTTCACCCCAAGGGCACCGTTGCCGGTACCCGAATTTGGGTCCCCCGTCCCTGTCAGCGGGTCGTGGTGTTCCTCTCGCGGTGACAGGGTTAGGCGTTCCGCGCGAGGGCTTCGACGAATGAGTCTTCCGTGAAGCAGAACCGACCGTACAGGACCGCTCGGAGAATGTCACGTTCCCATCACGACGGGCCCGCAGACCCTGCCGGACCGGGACGAACCACCCCGGGCACAGCGCCGCCCCCGTGCCTGCCGGAG
>NZ_JBHUAD010000289.1:0-4357 GCF_042789955.1 Oerskovia sp. NPDC056781 | reverse complement strand
GCGGCTCCGTTGGTCCCGGCGGTCGGCGTTTGGCGGTTTGCTCATCGGGCGGGGCTGCCCGCGCCCGCCCGGCTGCGCCCGCGGCCCCCCGGCCCCACGGGGCCCCCCCGGGGCGGCCGGTAGGCGGGGGCCGGCGTCGGGGGCTCGGGGAGCCCGGGGTGTCGTGAGGAGGATCAGGCCTTGTCGGCCGCTGCCTCGTCCTCGGACACGACCTCGATGCCGTCTTCGTCCGTGATGTCGGTGACGTCCTCACCGGCGGCGGCGGCCGCGGCGTCAGCCGCCGCGTCCTCCTCGTCCGAACCGATGAACTCGCTCAGGTCCACGACGTTGCCCTCGGAGTCCTTGACCTCGACCTGGCGCAGCGCCACGGCGAGGGACTTCGAGCGGGCGACCTCGCCCACCATGGCGGGGATCTGACCGCCCTGGTCGAGCGACTGGATGAACTGGTTCGGGTCCATCCCGTACTGGCGCGAGGCGTTGACGAGGTAGTCCAGGAGCTCGTTCTGGGCGACCTTGATCTTCAGCTGCTCCGCGAGCGTGTCGAGGAGGATCTGGTTCTTGAGGGCCTTGGCCGCGTCGACCTCGACCTCGGCACGGTGCGCCTCGTCCTCGAGACGTCCCTCGGACTCGAGGTGACGGTGCACCTCGGCCTCGACGGCGCCCTGGGGCACGGGGATCTCGGTGTTCTCGAGGAGGTGCTCGACCAGAGCGTCACGGGCCGCGACGGCCTGGTTCGAGGTCTTGATGCTCGCGACCTGCTCGCGCAGGTCCGCCTTGAGCTCCTCGATCGTGTCGAACTCGGACGCGAGCTCGGCGAACTCGTCGTCGGCCTCGGGCAGGTCGCGCTGCTTGACCGAGGTGGCCGTGACGGTGACCTCGGACTCCTTGCCCTCGTGGTCGCCACCCGCGAGCGGCGCCTTGAAGGTCGTGGTCTCGCCGGCCGACAGACCGGTGAGCGCCTCGTCGAGGCCCTCGAGCATGTTGCCCGAGCCGATCTGGTAGCTGATGCCGGAGACCGAGTCGATCTCCTCGTCGCCGATGACGGCCTTCAGGTCGATGACGACGAAGTCGCCCTCCGCGGCCGGGCGGTCGACGCCGACCAGCGTGCCGAAGCGCTCGCGCAGCGCGTCGAGGCGCTCGGCGATGTCGTCGGCGGAGACCTCTGCGGCCTCGACGGTGAGCGTGACCGAGTCGAGCGCGGGGATCTCGATCTCCGGGCGGACCTCGACCGTGGCCGTGAAGTGCAGCGCACCCTCGGCGTCGAGCGGGACCTCGGTCACCTCGACGTCGGGCTGGCCGAGCGGGCGGATGCCCGTCTCGTTGACGGCCTGGCGGTAGAAGCCGGACAGGCCGTCGTTGATGGCGTGCTCGAGCACGGCAGCACGACCGACGCGCTGGTCGATGATGCGCGCGGGGATCTTGCCCTTGCGGAAGCCGGGGACGTTCACCTGCTCCGCGATGTGCTTGTAGGCGTGGTCGATGCTCGGCTTGAGCTCGTCGTACTCCACCTCGACGGTCAACTTGACCTTGGTGGGGTCCAGGGTCTCGACGGCGCTCTTCACTTCGATGATCTCCAACTGATCGGGGAGCCGACGTGCGGCAACGGGGTGCGTGCATGTCCCGCCGGTTGCAGCGGGACCTGTTCGAACGTTCATCGATCGGTGGCAGACGCTGGCGCCTGGTCGATCGCGTCGCCTCGAGCGGTGCGGCGGCAGCCTCGGAGGGCCTCCACCGGAAAGGGCGCACGGACAACCCGTCCATGGTACGCCACACCTCGTGGGCGCCGACGCGCCGAGGGCCGGCACCCGCCCGGCACCTGCCCGGCGCGAGCAGGACGACGGCCCGGCACCAGCCCGGGCGAGGCGTCGGGGCCGCGCACCGAGCCGTGACCCGGCACGGCCCCGACGCCTCGCCCGTCGCCCTCAGCCGCCGAGCGCGCGCGTCTCGACGAGCCGCCGCTCGAGCTCGGGACGCAGCGCCTCGACGGCCGTGGCCGTCAGGTGGCTGCCGTCGCGGTACAGGAGCAGACCGCCGAGGACGGCGGGGCACCGCTCCTGCGCGCAGACGACCCCCGAGACGTCGACGACCTCGACGCCGGGCACGTCACCGAGCGCGACGTCGACGACCAACGGGTCAGCCGGCAGGGCCCGCGCCCTCGGGAACGAGCACGCGTCCCAGTCGTCGAGCGCTCCGGAGACGCAGCTCGGGACGTCGACCCCCGGGGTGGGCGTGTCCCGCAGGTAGACCACGGGCACCCCTGCGGCAGCGAACCTCCCGAGCGTGCTCCCCCAGGCGGCCTCCCGCCGGTCGGCTGCCTCCTCGCTCTCGAAGTACGCCGCGCTCGACCCCACGATCACGACGTCGGCCCGCGCCGCGATCGTGTCGATCTGCGCGTCGCGCCACGCCTCGCAGTGCTGCGACTCGTCGAGCAGGGCCTGCGGCAGGTCGGCCGGCGTGCACCCTCCCTTGGTCACGATCGACAGGTGCCACCCCTGGGCGAGCGCGACGTCGCGCAGGGCACCGCTCCACTGGAAGGCCTTCGAGTCGCCGAACAGCACGACCTCGCGCCCGCCCTCCGGCCCGACGACGCACTCGGCAGGCCAGGTCGTCTCGCTCAGGCCCAGCGCCCCCAGGCACGGGGTCTCCGCGGGCGGGGCGTCGAGCGCGGCCCGTGTCAGCCCCGGGGTCACCGGCCCACCCGTCCGCGCGAGCGCGGCCGGGTCGAAGATCGTGTCGAGCCGGACCTGCGCGGACCCGACCTCGTCCCGTTCCAGCCCGGCGTACACCGCCGAGCCCGCCCCCAGGCTCGCGACCAGGGCCAGGACGACGCCCGTGACCCCCACCGAGTAGCTCGCTGACGGTCGGAGCGCGACGACCGGCGAACGCCGCAGCGGCGACTCGACTCCTTGGAGGACGAGCCAGGCCACCCCGCCCGCGCCGAGGGTCAGCACGACGCGCTGAGGCCAGGAGAGCGGCCCCCAGACCGCGTCGGCCAGGACGAGCACGGGCCAGTGGACGAGGTACCAGGCGAAGGACAACCGCCCGACTGCCCGGACGGGCGACAGCGCGAGCAGGTGCCCCACGCTCCCCCGCGCCGTCCGGGCCGTCGCCGGGACCGCGAGGAGAGCGACCGTCCCGAGCGTCGGCCAGAGCGCCGCCGTCCCCGGGAAGGGCGTGGACTCGTCGTGGACCGCGGCCGACCACACGACGGCACCGAGCCCGGCCCACCCGGCCAGGGTCCACGCGACGCGCCGCACGGCGGGGTGACCCGTGCCTCCGGTGACACCGCCCCGCGGGAGGGACGTGGCGCCGTCGGGCCTGTGCAGCACAGCGGCCGCCAGGAGACCGCCCAGCCCGAACTGCCACGCCCGGGTGAGAGGCGACATGTACGCGAGGGCCGGGTCGCTCGACGTCAGCACGAGCGAGACGACGAACGAGGCGACCGTGCCGACCGCCAGGACCGCGACGGCCGCCGGCAGAGGGCTCCTGCGCACCCGCGCCGCGAGGGCTCCGACGAGCGCGAGCAGCAGCGGCACCACGAGATAGAACTGCTCCTCGACCGCGAGCGACCAGTAGTGCAGCACGGGGCTCGGCGCCGCCGTGGCCGCCATGTAGTCCGTCTCCTGCGCGACGAAGCGCAGGTTCGCGACCTGGAGCGCGCTCGCGACGACGTCGATCATGGTGTCGCGAGCCCTCAGCGGCGGCAGCACGAGCCAGGCCGCGAGCGCCGTGCCCACCAGGACGACGGAGGCCGCGGGCAGGATGCGGCGCGCCCTGCCGGCGAAGAACGCGGGCAGCGCGATCCGCCCGGCCGACGCCAGCTGTCGCAGCAGGATCCCCGTGATGAGGAAACCCGAGATCACGAAGAAGACGTCGACCCCCACGTACCCGCCGGGCACGCCCGGGACCTGCGCGTGGAAGAGCAGGACGAGCACGACGGCCAGCGCGCGCAGCCCCTCGACGTCCCCTCGGAAGCCGGGCCGTCCCCGCCCGGTGCCGGCGCTCACAACGCCTCGATCATGGGGTCGAACACCCCTGCGGCAACGAGCCCGGCGAAGGCCAGGGCCACCGTGAGCGCGACGACCGCGGGCCACTGCAGGGAGCTGTGCGCCCGGGAGGACGTGGTCGGGCCCGCGTCGACCGCGTCACCCTCCGTCTCGCGGACCGTGAGGTCCGGCGCCCCGGCCGGGCCGACCGGGGCGGCGGGGCCGACCGGGGCGGCGGGGTCGGCCGGGGCGGCGGGGCCGGCCGGGGGGGCCCGCGCCCGCCCGACCCCCCCGCCCCCCCCCCCGGGCCCAACCCCCCGCGGCGCGCCGGGCCCCGCCGGGGGGCGGCGGCCCCGCCGGGCGCGCCCCCC
>NZ_JBHUAD010000288.1:0-4364 GCF_042789955.1 Oerskovia sp. NPDC056781 | reverse complement strand
GTCCAGTGGACTCCGGGCCTTCGTGCTGGTCGGGGTGACAGGATTTGAACCTGCGACCTCGTCGTCCCGAACGACGCGCGCTACCAAGCTGCGCCACACCCCGATTGCTCCTGTTGCGACCGGCCTGCAAAGGGTCCTCGAAAGGTCCCGCCAAACCTGCGCGCTGGAGCCTGCCTAGGATAGCCGACGTTTGCCCCTGCGACGAAACCGGCCCCTCAGCGCGCGGTGAGCGTCACGAGCGTGGCCTCCGGGCGGCACGCGAACCGGAAGGGCGCGTACGGCGAGGTGCCCGCTCCGGCCGACACGTTGAGCCAGGTCGAGTCCTCGCCGCCCGGGGCGTCAGGCCGCGCCCCGGGCCACCCGTGCAGGCCCTTGGCCCGCCCGCGGTCCAGGTCGCAGTTGGTCACGAGCGCCCCGTAGAACGGGACGCAGAGCTGCCCGCCGTGGGTGTGGCCGGCGAGGATCACGTCAGCGCCGTCGTCGTGCATCTGGTCGAGGACACGCACGTAGGGCGCGTGCACCACGCCCATCCGCAGGCCCGACGACGCAGCCTCCGTCCCGTGGTCGCCCGCCACCCGTTCGTGTGCGGCAGGGAAGACGTCCCTGTCCAGGTGCGGGTCGTCGACGCCCACGAGGTCGATGTGCACGCCCCCGACGTCGATCGCGTCGCGGCGGTTGGTGAGGTCGATCCAGCCCGCGGCACGGAACGCGGCGGCCAGCTTGTCCGCGGGGAGCCGCGGCGGGTCGATCTTGTGGAAGATCCGCGCGTCGGGCAGCAGGTACCGGGCAGGGTTCTTCGGCGAGGGCGCGAAGTAGTCGTTCGACCCCATGACGAACGCCCCGGGAGCGCTGCTCAGGAGCGGCTCGAGGGCGTCGAGGAGCGGCTCCAACGAGTCCACGTGCGCCAGGTTGTCGCCCGTGTCGACCACGAAGTCGGGGCGCAGGGCCGCGAGGGACCGGATCCACTCGATCTTGCGCTCCTGCGTGGGCGTGAGGTGGAGGTCCGAGAAGTGCAGGACCCGCACGTCGGACGCCCCCCGAGGGAGCACCGGGACCGTGACCTCACGCAGGGTGAAGAGCTTGGTCTCCAGGTGGGCGTAGGCGAGCGCCCCCGCTCCGGCGGCGGCGAGGGCGCCGACGCCGACGAGCGCGGGGTGCACGCGGGCCCCGGTCAGTCCTGCTCCCCGCCCGGCGTGCCGGTCTCGCCGCCGCCGTTCCCGTTCCCGCCGCCGTTGCCGCCGCCGTTCCCGTTGCCGCCGTTCCCGTTGCCGCCGTTGCCGCCGCCGTTACCGTTCCCGCCGCCGTTCCCGTTGCCGCCGTTGCCGGTCCCACCGTCACTCGGCGGGGTCGTGGGGGTCGTGGGGGTCGTGGTGGTCGGCGGAGCCTGGACCTGGCCGACCATCTTCGGGTCCGGCGCCGGGAACGGCTGGGCAGGGGTGCCTGCGAGGACGGTGTTCATGTAGTCACGCCAGGTCGGCGCCGCGAGGTCCGAGCCGAACCACCACTGCTTGCCGACGCCGTTGATGACGAAGCGCCCGCGCCCGTTGCTCCGCATCTCGACGTTCTTCTCGGCGTTGCCGATCCAGACGGCCGTGGAGACCTGCGGGGTGTAGCCGACGAACCAGGTGTGGGTGTTGAGGTTCGCGGTACCGGTCTTTCCTGCGCTCGGGCGCCCGTCGAGCTGCGACTTCTTGCCGGAGCCCTGGGTCATGACGTTCTCGAGAGCGTAGGTCACGGTGTTGGCCACCGCGGGGTCGAGCGCGGCCGTGCAGTTCGCCGACGGGACCTCGAGGTCCTTGCCCTCCGCGTCGACGATGCGGGTGATCGCGATCGGGTCGCAGTAGGTGCCGCCGCTGGCGAACGTGGCGTAGGCCGCGGCCATCTGCAGGGGAGAGGACTCCTGCGTGCCGATGACCATCGACGGCATCATCTTGACGCCGGCCTCCTTGTCGGCCGTGACGGCCGGCTTGAAACCGATGGCCTCGGCGGTCGACTTGACGTCGCACAGACGCAGCTGGGACTCCATGGACGCGTACGCGGTGTTGATCGAGTTGTACGTGGCGCGCAGGACGGAGATGTTGCCCTGGTCGTTGTTGCCGTCGGAGTTGCTGGGGCTCCAGGGCTTCGCCTCGTTGCGTACCCGCGCACCGCACCAGTCGAAGTCGGTGTTGTTCCACGCGCGCTTGTTCGCGCTCACCGACTCGTTGAGGGTGTGGCCGGACCTGAGCCACTCGGCCAGGAGGAAGGGCTTCCACGTCGATCCAGGGGAGAAGCCTCGGGAGGAGCCGTGAGCCTGGTCCGCGCTGTAGTTCTGCGCGGTCGTGCCCGGCTCGGGCTCGAGGGCCGCGTCGTACGGGCGGTTCTGGGCCATCGCCAGGATCTTCCCGGTGCCGGGCTCGATCGAGACGATCGCGTCCTCGATGCCGCTCGGGTCGTTCGTCGGCACCGCTGCCAGCGCGTTCTCCTCGGCCGCGGCCTGCATCGCGGGGTCGAGCGTCGTCGTGATGTCGAGGCCTCCGCGGTAGAGCAGGGCCTTGCGGTCCTTCTCGGTCTCGCCGAAGCTCGGGTTGGAGATGATGACCTTGGTGACGTAGTCGCAGAAGAACGCCGCGCCGTTCGCGGCCTCGCAGCCGACCTCCACGGGCACGATGTTGAGGGTCGCGGGCAGCGGGGTCGCGACGGCCTCGTCGTGCTCCTGCTGGGTGATGTAGCCCTGTTCGAGCATTCGACGGAGCACCAGGTTGCGCCGCTCCTCGGACTTCGCCGGGTTGGTCACCGGGTCGTACTTGCCGGGCGCGTTGGTCACGCCGGCGATGGTCGCGGCCTCGACGATCGAGAGGTCGGACGCGCTCTTGCCGAAGTAGTGCCGCGCCGCGGTCTCGACGCCGTAGACCCGGACGCCGAACTGCGCGATGTTGAGGTAGCCCTGGAGGATCTCGTCCTTCGTCATGCGCTTCTCGAGAGAGATCGCGAGCTTGGCCTCACGGGCCTTGCGCTCGATGGTGCTCTCCTTGACGGCCTCCATGGCGATGGGGTCCTCGGCGCGGACGGCCTGCTCGATCAGGACGTTCTTGACGTACTGCTGGGTCAGGCTCGACCCACCCTGCTGCGACTTGCCCATCGCGTTGTTCACGGCGGCACGCACGGTGCCCTCGGGGTCGATCCCGCCGTGCTCGTAGAAGCGCTTGTCCTCGGTCGCGACGACCGCGTTCTTCATGTGCTCGGAGACCTGGTCCAGGGGGACCACGATGCGGTTCTCCTGGTAGAACGTCGCGAGCAGCGTGGTGCCGTCCTTGGCGTAGACGCGCGAGAGCTCGGCGAGGGGGCCCGGCTCGAGCTCGTCGGGCAGCTCCTCGAAGATCTGGACGCTGCTGTCGGTGACCTGGCTGGCGCCCGCCGCGAGGGGGATCAGCAGGCCTGCGCCGAGCACGCCGCCGACCCCGGAGACCAGGACGAACGCCAGCAGCAGGGCGATGAGCTGATAGGCGTTGACTTGTCGACGGGGACGCGCAGGGGAAGCCATAGGCGCAAGCCTACGGGAGGGCGCCGACGCTCCTCCGAGGATTCCGGCCTCGTCCGGTGTGCGGGTTGTGTGAGCATCCGTGGGCCGGTTCGGGGAGCAGGTGTGACCTGTGCGCGGGCTGGATGGCGACTACGCTCGGGCGCATGGCAACCACCTGGGAGTACGCGACCATCCCCCTCATCA
Source organism: Oerskovia sp. NPDC056781 (assembly GCF_042789955.1). Taxonomy (NCBI): domain Bacteria; kingdom Bacillati; phylum Actinomycetota; class Actinomycetes; order Micrococcales; family Cellulomonadaceae; genus Oerskovia; species Oerskovia sp. NPDC056781. The sequence goes on along the minus strand of NZ_JBHUAD010000288.1, from coordinate 658 downwards.
TCCACAACACCAAGGCAGTCCTCGACCAGTGGGGCTCGGACGGCTGGGAGCTCGTCCAGGTCGTCACGGGACCGGACGGGAACGGCCTCGTGGCCTACCTCAAGCGACCGACCGGCGAGAAGTAGTGGCCGGCGTCGTCGACGCCCGGCTCGGCGAGCTGGGCATCACCCTGCCCGACGTCGCCGCGCCCGTCGCCGCGTACGTCCCCGCGGTGCGCACCGGCCGGTACGTGTACACCTCGGGCCAGCTCCCGTTCGTGGCGGGCGCCCTGCCGGCGACCGGCAAGGTCGGTGACGGCGAGGGGCTCGTCGCGCCGACCGACGCGACCGGCTACGCCCGCACGAGCGCGCTCAACGCGCTCACGGCGGTCAAGGCGCTCGTGGGGGACCTCGACCAGGTCTCCCGGATCGTCAAGGTCGTCGGGTTCGTGGCGAGCGACCCGTCGTTCACGGGTCAGCCGGCCGTGATCAACGGCGCCAGCACGGTGCTCGGGGAGATCTTCGGCGACGCAGGCGTCCACGCGCGCAGCGCGGTGGGCGTCGCGGTGCTCCCGCTCGACTCCCCGGTGGAGGTGGAGCTCGTCGTCGAGCTCGCGGACCCCGCGGACGCCTGAGCGACTCGTCCGAGAAGGCGAGAGGCCGGTCGCGCGACCCGTGGG
>NZ_JBHUAD010000287.1:0-4386 GCF_042789955.1 Oerskovia sp. NPDC056781 | reverse complement strand
GCTGCCTCCTATTTCGTGTGGGGGCCCCCGCGGGCGGGGTGGGGGGTTGGTTCCCCGCGTTGCCCCCCCCCCCCCCCCCCGACGAGACCCCGCTACCTCGGCGAGAGATGGACCTGCAGGCTGAGCGGCTCCAGCAGGGGCCGCAGCCCTCCTTCGGTCCCGTGCGTCTCGGGGCCCACGGGCCGCCCGCCCTCGCCCGGGTGCTCCCAGTCGGAGTCCCACGCGAGCTCCCACGCGGTGCTCCCGGCCACCTCGGCAGCCCCGTGGGCCGGGCGTCCCGGCACGCCCGCGAGCGTGACCTCGACCGTGTCGAGCGCACCGTTGAGGACCAGGAGCACGTCGCGGTCGCCCGCACGCGGGCCGGTGCGCAGCATCTGCAGCACGCGGAACCCGGGGTCGTGCCAGGCGGCGTGGTCGAGGGGGTCACCTGCGGCGTCGAACCACGCGAGGTCCGGCACCGCGTCCTGCGCGGAGTGCCGTGGGCGGCCGTGGAAGAACGTCTCGCTGCGCAGCGCGGCGTGCTCACGACGCAGCCCCAGGAGGTGGGTCGTGGTCGCGAGCAGGTCCTTGCGCCAGGGCGAGAGGTCCCAGCTCACCCACGACAGCGGCCCGTCCTGGCAGTACGCGTTGTTGTTGCCGCGCTGGGTGCGTCCCATCTCGTCGCCCGCGGTGAGCATGGGGGTCCCGGCCGCCAGGACCTGGGTCGCCATGAGGTTGCGGATCGAGCGGCGGCGAAGGGGCGCGATCTCGACCCCCGGCTCGAAGCCCTCGATCGTCATCTCCTCGTTCTCGAGGCGTCCCTCGAACCCGTGGTTCCAGGACCGGTTGTCGTCGCTGCCGTCACGGTTGCCCTCGCCGTTGGCCTCGTTGTGCTTGTGCTCGTAGGCGACGAGGTCCGCGAGCGTGAACCCGTCGTGCGCCGTGACGAAGTTGACCGACGCGACAGGCCCTCGCATGAGCGGCGGGTCGCTGTGACCGAAGAGGTCCGCGGACCCGGCCAGGCGGGTCGCGAGCTCGCGCACGCCCTGGCCGGGGCGTCCGTGCGACGCCTCGCGCGGGTCGGCGAGCCAGAACTGGCGCACGGCACCGCGGAAGCGGTCGTTCCACTCGGCCAGCGGGGCGGGGAACTGCCCGGTGCGCCACCCGCCGGGGCCGACGTCCCACGGCTCCGCGACGAGCTTGAGGCCGTTCAGCACCGGGTCGGTCTGGAGCGCCACGAGGAACGGGTGGTCGGGGTCGAACCCTGCCGGGCCGCGACCCAGGGTCACGGCGAGGTCGAAGCGGAAGCCGTCGACGCCGATCTCCTGCGCCCAGTAGCGCAGCGAGTCGAGCGTCAGCTGGACGACCCGGGCGCGCCGGAAGTCGAGGCTGTTCCCCGTCCCGGTGACGTCCGCGAGCTCGGCCGGGGACGCGCCGTCGTGCAGGTAGTAGACGGGGTTGTCGAGGCCGCGCCACGACAGGTGCGGGCCGTCCGCACCGCCCTCGCACGTGTGGTTGTGCACGACGTCGAGGAGGACCTCGAGCCCGGCCTCGTGCAGCAGGTGCACCATGCCGCGCACCTCGTCGACGACGGCGCCGGGCCCGGCCTCCTGCGCGGCGCGCGTCGCGTACTTGGCGTGGGGGGCGAAGAAGCCCGCGGTCGAGTAGCCCCAGTAGTTGGTGAGCCCCTCGGCCACCAGGTGCGGCTCGGTCAGGAACGCGTGGATCGGCAGCAGCTCGACCGTCGTGACGCCGAGCCCCTTCAGGTGCGCGATCGTCGCCGGGTGCGCGAGCCCCGCATAGGTGCCGCGCAGGTGCTCGGGCACGGCGTCGAGCTGCATGGTCAGGCCGCGGACGTGGGCCTCGTAGACCACCGTGTCGGCCCACGGCACGTGGGGTCGGCGTACGGGCTCGTGCCCGGTGCGAGGAGCCACGACGACCGAGTGCGGCACGTGCGCCGCCGAGTCGCGCGGGTCGGCCGGACCACGGACGTCGCCCACGAGGGTGCCCGAGGCGTCCCGCTCGGTCACGTGCCCGCGCGTGGACGGGTCGTCGTCGAGCTCGCCCACGATCCCGCGTGCGTACGGGTCGAGCAGGAGCTTCGCGGGGTTGTACCGGAAGCCGGCCGCGGGGTCCCATCGGCCCTCGGCCCGGAAGCCGTAGCGCTGTCCCTCACCCACGCCGGGGACGTGCCCGTGCCAGACGCCGTGGGTCGGCCCGTCGAGCGCCACCCGCCGTTCGTGGATCTCGCCGTCGGGCGAGACGTCGAGCAGGCACAGGTGGACGGCGCTCGCGTGCGAGGCGAGCACGGCGACGTCGACGCCGTCACCGGCGAGACGGACGCCGAGCCGGGGCACCGGGCCGTGCGAGGGGCGAGGGCGGGGGGAGGGGGCAAGCGCTTGCACCCCTCCATTGTGAGGCCCGCATGTGGACGGCTTGTGCTCACCAGGTGGTCGTGCGCGAGATCTCACCCGGTTGCGCGGCGCTGCCCGGTAGGGTTTCGCCTGTGCCACACCTTCCACGAAGGGCTGTGGCGTGCGGGTACCACCCGGGTCCACCGTCGTCCCAACCACGGAGCACATCACGATGAGGATCGTCGTCGCCGTCAAGTACGTTCCCGATATCCACGCCGACCGGCGGTTCGACGCCGGACGAGTGGTGCGATCGTCCGAGGAGGGGACCCTCAACGAGCTCGACGAGAACGCCATCGAGGCCGCGCTGCGCATCGTCGAGTCGCTGCCGGAGGCCGAGCAGGAGACGTCCGAGGTCGTCGTCCTGACCATGGCGGGCCCCGAGGCCGACACCGCGATCCGCAAGGCCTACCAGATGGGCGTCGGCCGCGGCGTGCGCGTCAGCGACGAGGCGCTCGCGGGCTCCGACTACTTCGGGACCGTCGCCACGCTCGCCGCGGCGATCCGCAAGATCGAGGAGGAGGGGCCGGTCGACCTCGTCCTCACCGGCATGGCGGCCCTCGACGGGCTGGGGTCCGTGGTCCCCGTGCTGCTCGCTGCCGCGCTCGACCTGCCGCAGCTCACGCTCGCGGGCAAGCTCGAGGTGGACGTCCAGGCCCGCACGGCCCAGGTCACGCGCGAGCTCGACGACGCGCTCGAGGTGCTCTCGGCCCCGCTGCCCGCCGTGGTCAGCGTGACCGACCACGCCAACTGGCCGCGCTTCCCCAACTTCAAGCTCATCATGGCCGCGCGGACGCAGCCGATCGAGGTCTGGGACCTCGCGGCGCTCGGGCTCGACCCCGCGACCGTGGGCGACGCCGGAGCCCGCACCCGCGTCCTCGCCGCCACGCCGCGCCCGCCGCGCCCCGAGGTCGAGGTCGTCGTCGACAAGGGCGAGGGTGGCCGCGCGCTGGCCGAGTTCCTCATCCGTAACGACCTGGTCTGAGAGGGAACATCGTGACCACCAACGTCCTCGTCCTGCTCGACTCCCCGGAGACGCAGCTGCGCTCCGCGGCCCTCGAGCTCCTGACCATCGCCCGCAGCCTCGGTCGGCCCAAGGCCGTGACGCTCGGCAGCCCGAGCGTCACGACGCTCGCCCAGCTCGGTGCCTACGGCGTCGACACGGTCCTCCAGGCCGAGCTGCCCACGTCCGTGAGCACGGACGCCGCGCACCTCACGGCGGTCGTCTCGGCGACCCTCGAGACCGCGGTGCGACGCGCGAACGCGGACATCGTGCTGCTCTCGGCGACCTTCCCCAACAAGGAGGCCGCGGCCCGTCTCGCCTACGCGCTGGGTGCCGGCCTCGTGATCGACGCGGCCGCGGTCCGTGCCGAGGACGGCAAGGCCGTGGGCTACAAGCGGGTCTTCGCGGGCTCGTGGGACACCTCGTGCGAGGTCGTCACCGAGCAGGCCGTGTTCACGGTCCGCGCCAACTCCGTCGTCCCGGAGCCCGCCGAGTCCTCGGTCCAGACCGAGGTCATCGGGTTCCCCGTCGAGGTCCCCGCGTCGGCGACCGCCGTCACGGTCGTGTCCCGTGAGGAGAAGCCGGTCGTCGAGGGTGGGCGTCCAGCGCTCGCCGAGGCCGCGACGGTCGTCGCGGGCGGACGCGGCACCGACGGCGACTTCGGGCCCATCGAGGAGCTGGCGGACGTGCTCGGCGCAGCCGTGGGCGCGACGCGTGACGCGGTCTACGAGGGCTGGTTCGACACGTTCATCGGCCAGACGGGGGTGACGATCGCGCCGCGCCTGTACATCGGCGCGGGGATCTCGGGAGCCCCGCACCACCGCGGTGGCATGCAGGCCTCGCAGGTGATCGTGGCCGTCAACAACGACTCCGACAGCCCGCTGTTCGAGATCGCGGACTTCGCAGTCGTGGGAGACCTCGCCGAGGTCCTGCCGCAGGCCGCGCAGGTCCTGCGGGAGCACAAGGGCTGACGCCTCGAACACCCCCATGGAC
>NZ_JBHUAD010000286.1:0-4401 GCF_042789955.1 Oerskovia sp. NPDC056781 | reverse complement strand
GTCGGGCGCTCTCCGCCCCGACCGGCCTCGGGTCCCGCAGCCCTGCTGTCTCAGCCGAGGTCGCGGCCGAGGACGGTGCACTCGGCGTCGAGGTACCCGAGCCGCTCGTAGAAGCCCAGGACCTGCGTGTTGGTCGTGCGCACCATGAGGCGCACCTTGCGCACGCCCTGCGACGCGAGCCACGCCTCCGCGGCGACCACCGCGTCGCGGCCGAGCCCCGTGCCTTGCAGCCCGGGCGCCACCGCGACGTAGTAGATCCAGCCGCGGTGCCCGTCGAACCCGGCCATCGCCGTCGCGACGACAGGGCCCGCCCCGCTGCCCGGAGCTCCCGCTCGCGCGACGAGGACCGTCGAGGACGGTGCCGTCCGCGCGTCGGCCACGTCCAGGTGCGGGTCGTTCCAGGGCCGCGCGAGGCCGCACGCCTCCCAGAGGGCCACGACCTGCTCGACGTCGTCGTCCGTGATCTCCCGGAAGTCGACGCCGCCCACGGAGAGCGTCCCGACGGCGCCGTCCCGCACCGGCTCGACCGCTCCCTCAGGAACAGCCTGCGCGGGCCCAGGCCCGCCGTCGGCGGGCGCACCCGCGCCGAGGGCGCTCGTCAACCCGACCCCGTCGCGGATGCGGCCCGGAGCCATCAGCGCGGCTGGTAGGGCGAGACGACGACCTCGACGCGCTGGAACTCCTTGAGGTCCGAGTAGCCCGTCGTGGCCATCGCACGCTTGAGCGCGCCCACGAGGTTGAGGGTGCCGTCAGCCTGGCGGCCCGGTCCGAACAGGATCTCGTCGAGGGAGCCCGCCGTGCCGACGCTCACGCGCTCGCCCCGGGGAAGCTGCGGGTGGTGGGCCTCGGAGCCCCAGTGCCAGCCCTTGCCCGGGGCCTCGGTCGCACGCGCCAGCGCGGCACCGAGCATCACGGCGTCCGCACCGCACGCGACGGCCTTGACCAGGTCGCCCGAACGCCCCACGCCGCCGTCCGCGATGACATGGACGTAGCGGCCACCCGACTCGTCCAGGTAGTCACGACGCGCGGCCGCGACGTCCGCGACAGCCGTCGCCATGGGCGCGTGGATGCCGAGGCTCACACGCGTCGTGTGCGCCGCGCCGCCACCGAAGCCGACGAGGACGCCCGCAGCGCCCGTGCGCATCAGGTGCAGGGCCGCGGTGTAGGTCGAGGCCCCACCCACGATGACCGGGACGTCGAGCTCGTAGATGAAGCGCTTGAGGTTGAGCGGCTCCGCGTTGCCCGACACGTGCTCGGCCGAGACCGTGGTGCCGCGGATGACGAACAGGTCGACCCCGGCGTCCACGACCGTCTTGTAGAACTCCTGCGTGCGCTGCGGCGACAGGGCACCCGCGACCGTGACGCCGGACTCCCGGATCTCCTTGAGACGCTGGGTGATCAGCTCGGCCTTGATCGGCTCGGCGTACACCTCCTGCATGCGACGCGTCGCGCTCACGGCGTCGAGCGTCGCGATCTCGGCGAGGATCGGCTCCGGGTTCTCGTACCGCGTCCACAGGCCCTCGAGGTCCAGCACGCCCAGGCCGCCCGCGTTGCCCAGGGCGACCGCGGTCGCCGGGCTCATCACGGAGTCCATGGGGGCCGCCAGGATCGGCAGGTCGAAGTGGTAGGCGTCGATCTGCCACCCCACCGACACGTCCTCCGGGTCACGCGTACGCCGGGAGGGGACCACGGCGATGTCGTCGAAGGAGAAGGCGCGCCGTCCGCGCTTGCCACGACCGATCTCGATCTCGTTGCTCACCCGACGAGGATACCGGGCCCGGGCCGGGGCACGCCCCCGCGCGCCACGCGGTGGACCGCGACGTCCCAGCAGCGCCACCCGTCAGGGCTGGCAGGGCTGGCAGGGCTGTCAGGGCTGGCAGGGCCGTCAGGGCTGGCAGGGCTGGCAGGGCTGTCAGTGGCCGCTGGCATGCTCACCAGCAGAGACCAGGGACGGTCGTGAACGGCGAGGACCGCCGGGCCACCACCCACAGGACGACTGCAAGGAGCACGACGATGAGCTGGACGACCGGACCGCTGCTGGGATTCGACACCGAGACCACCGGGGTCGACGTCACGAACGACCGCATCGTGACCGCGGCGCTCGTGCGGCGCGTCCCGGGGCGGAGCACCGAGGTCCGGACCTGGCTCGTCGATCCCGGCGTCCCCATCCCCGCGGAGGCGGCCGCGATCCACGGCATCTCGACCGAGCACGCGGTCGCGCACGGGGTGGCCCCCGGACCGGCCCTCGAGGAGATCGCCTCGCTCATCGCCGCGGACCTCGCGATCGGCGTGCCGGTCGTCGCGTTCAACGCGGCGTTCGACCTGTCCCTGCTCGACGCCGAGCTCGCACGCCACGCGCTGCCGACCCTGGGCGAACGGCTGGGGCGCGAGGTCACACCCGTGATCGACCCGCTCGTGCTCGACCGCTCGCTCGACCGCTTCCGCAAGGGCAAGCGCAAGCTCGGCGACCTGTGCGTGCACTACGGCGTGACCGACGGCGGCAACCTCCACACCGCGGACGTCGACGTCCTCGCGACGCTCGACGTGCTCGAGGCCATGACCCGCGTCTTCCCCGAGCTCGCCGAACGGGACCTCGACTCGCTGCACCGCCACCAGATCACCGCTCACCGGGCCTGGGCGGAGAACTTCAACACGTGGCGAGCCGGGCAGGGGTACGTCGGCGCAGGGGCCAGCACCGCCTGGCCATCCTGAGCCACGGTCGTCGGACACAAAACCTCATAGAACATATGGGCCGCTCGTGACGATCCCGTGAAGCCCCGCCAGGTCGACCGGATCGACGCGCCGTTATCTCATCCATGAGTTATCGTCGGCTCATGACCATGGTCGACGAAGCACCCCAGCACCTCGCACAGGTCGCCGCCCTCATCCGCGGCGCACGCCAGAACAAGGGCCTCACCCAGGCCCAGCTCGCCGAGCGCCTCGGGACGAGCCAGAGCGCGATCCACCGGATCGAGCAGGGCTCGCAGAACGTGAGCCTCGACATGCTCGCGCGGATCAGCGCCGCGCTCGACTCGGAGATCATCTCGTTCGGAGCCCCCAAGCACTCCCACCTGCGGGTCAGCGGCGGCCACGTGCTCTCGGGCCGCATCGAGGTCAACTCCTCGAAGAACGGCGCTGTCGCCCTGCTGTGCGCGTCGCTCCTCAACCGTGGGCGCACCACGCTGCGCCGCGTCGCCCGCATCGTGGAGGTCGACCGCATCGTCGACGTCCTGCGCAGCATCGGCGTGCAGGCCACGTGGTCCGCCGACGGCCGCGACCTCGAGATCATCGTGCCCGAGCAGCTCGACCTCGCCTCGATCGACGTCGATGCAGCCCGCCGCACCCGGTCGATCATCATGTTCCTCGGCCCCCTGCTCGGCCTCCAGGACGAGTTCTCGCTCCCCTACGCGGGCGGCTGCGACCTGGGCACCCGGACCGTCGAACCCCACATGATCGCGCTGCGCCCGTTCGGGCTGTCGGTCACCGCGGCCTCGGGCAACTACGAGGCGGTCGTCGCAGCCCCGGGCGCCCAGGACCTCAGCGTCGTGCTGACCGAGCGCGGCGACACCGTCACGGAGAACGCGATCATGGCCGCCGCGTCTCGCGACGGCGTGACGACGATCCGGAACGCGAGCCCCAACTACATGGTCCAGGACCTCTGCTTCTACCTGGAGCTCCTGGGCGTGCGCATCGAGGGCATCGGCACCACGACGCTGCGCATCCACGGGCGCACCGACATCGACGCCGACGTCGAGTACGCCGTGTCCGAGGACCCCGTCGAGGCCATGAGCCTCCTGACCGCCGGCATCGTCACGGGCTCCGAGATCACGGTCGCGCGCGTGCCGATCGAGTTCATGGAGATCGAGCTCGCGACGCTGTCCGAGATGGGCCTGCGCTACTCGCTCTCCCCCGAGTACCTGGCCCTCAACGGCCGCACCCGCCTGGTCGACGTCACCGTCCACCCGAGCGAGCTGCACGCGCCGATCGACAAGATCCACCCCATGCCGTTCCCGGGGCTCAACATCGACAACCTGCCGTTCTTCGCCGTCATCGCGGCGTGCGCGAGCGGGCACACCCTCATCCACGACTGGGTGTACGAGGGACGTGCGATCCACCTGACGGACCTCACGCGCCTCGGCGCCGACGTCCGGCTGCTCGACTCGCACCGGCTCGACATCACGGGCCCGACCCACTGGTCGGGCGCCGAGGTGAGCTGCCCGCCGGCGCTGCGGCCCGCCGTCGTGATCCTGCTCGCGATGCTCGCCGCGAAGGGCACCTCGGTGCTGCGCAACGTCGACATCATCTCGCGCGGCTACGAGCAGCTCCAGGAGCGGCTCATCGAGCTCGGCGCGCGGATCGAGACGTTCCGCGACTGACCCCGACCTCACCGGACGACAGGAC
>NZ_JBHUAD010000285.1:0-4430 GCF_042789955.1 Oerskovia sp. NPDC056781 | reverse complement strand
GTGCCGGGGCGTCCGGCACCGCTGCGCGCCGCGCGCTCCGCGGCGCGCGATCGGGTCAGACCTCGCGCAGGACCTCGCGCGCGAACTTCGCGGACCGCTCCCGCAGACCCTCGATGCGACGCTCGACCAGGCCCGCGGGGTCCTGGCCGGCCTCGACGACGGTCGGCTTGCGACGGACGTTCTTCGAGCACTCGAACGTCGTGCAGATCAGGGTGCCGATCGTGTCGCCGTTGCGCCCGGCGGCACCGGCCCGGCGCACGACGTACAGGGACACGTCGTCGGTCGCGATGACGTCCTCGCACCACGCGCACACCGCGCGGCGGCGCGACGCCGTGCCCTCGGGGGCACGCAGCGCGAGCCCGACCAGAGTGTCGTCGACGGGCAGGACGACGTAGGCGCGCAGCGGCGCCTTGCGGTCGACCCAACCCAGGTAGTCGAGGCGGTCCCAGCGGAGGTCCGCGAGGTCGGACGGGAGGGTGAGCTGCGAGGACTCGCGGCGCGAGGCGTTCACGAAGGACGCGCGGATCTGCTTCTCGGTCAGGGGGTTCATGGTTCTACGGCTCTCGTGCAGGAGGGGCCGTCTCGCCCGTGGTCGCCCAGGACCGACAGGTCGGGCGGGAGCGGGGGACGGCAGGTCGGGTCCGCCGGCGGTCACGAGGACTCACCGGGGAGGGGGCCCGCCGAGGTGCGCCGATCGTCCGGTGAACCTGAGGGTTCACCGGTGGGTGGCGCCGTAGGGCGTCAGGCGTGCTGGGCGGGCGTCCGGCCCGCGCCCGAGCAGGCCAGGACGGCCGCCCCGCTTCCTCGCTGCATGAAAGATGCGCTCCAAGATCGGTGGCCGGGGCTCGTCCCGCGGCTCAGCTCTCCGTCGATGGTACGCCCGGGCACCTGAATCCCTCACGGGAATTCTGGGGAGGTGCTGCGGAGGCGGGTCGCCGTCCATGCACGTGACGACGACCCGCCCGCTGCGCGGGGTCTATCGCTTGCGGACCTTCGCGGTGGTCTCGGCTGCCTTCTCGCGCTTCTGTGCGCGCTTGTCCTTCAGGGAAAGCGACGGCTGCTTCTTGTCGTTCTTGGCCATGTGGCTCACCTCCTTCCAGCCTGCAGGTGAACCGGCCACCATAGCCAAGACCCACAGGAAGTCCAGTCCGGCGTCGGGACGCGCCGAGGAACCGTCGCGGGGGGCGGTGAGAGGGGAGACTCCCGCGTCGGCCGACCCCTCCGCAGGGGCCCCGGGACGCCCCTGGTCGATCTGCACCGCACCGGCGTCGCCGCCCCCGGACGCTTGAGGCTGTTCGAGCAGCAGAACCTCTCAGGCGCTTGCGGCTAGACCAGGATGCCGCGGCCGATGTTGTCGATCAGGGAGTCGGCGAACTCGATCGAGAGCGGCTCGTCGGGAATGAGGAGACGGTGGTAGCAGGCGCCCCACAGCTGGTCGACCACGACCTGGAGGTCGACGTCCTGGTGGATCTGTCCCTGGTCCTTGGCCCTCTGGAGACGCTCGACCGCGGTCCGCCGTCGGATGCTGGAGTAGTTGCGTGACCAGGCCTCGGCAAGCTCTGGGTCGTCCTGGGCGGCGCCGATGAGCGTGGCGATCACTGGCCCGACGTCGGGTCGGGCCAAGAGGGAGACGTGGGCGTGGAGCTGGTTGCGCAGGTCCCTCTCGATGTTGCCGGTGTCGTCGAAGTGCAGCTCTTCCTCGACGTGCGTGAAGTACGCCTCTGCGGCGAGGGCTCCTGGGGAGGGCCACCACTTGTAGAGCGTGGCCTTGCTCGCCGGTGCGGCCGCTGCGATCTTGTCGAACGTCACGCCGGCGACACCGTCGGTGAGGAGAGTCTCGGCGGTCACGGCGAGGATCCCTCTCCGGACCTCTGCGGCTGGGCGGCGCCCGCGCCCAGGTCGTTCTGGCGGTGTTCTTGTCATGGTGGTGACGCACTCCTGAAGTTGGCCCCCGAGGCGGGTGGATCGTCGGGCTGCTCGCGGCTCTCGGTGATCGTAGCCGCGCGGGACGGCGAGCCCGCAGCGCTCCGAGGGTGTGCACCCTGCCGCCGGGGTAGCGGGCCGGGTCAGTGGGTGACGAGGTTCGGGAGGCCGGTGATCGCGGGGAAGGCGATCTTCTTGGCCGTCGTCGTCGTTCCGGTCCGCGTCGGCGCTGCGGGGATCAGGCGATGCCGCCGTTGACGTAGACGACCTGACCGTTGATCCAGCGGGCGTCGACGAGGCTCAGCACTGACTGGGCGATGTCGTCAGGGGTTCCCAGGCGTTCCAGAGGCGCGAGCGACGCGAGGTGGTCGACGACCTCCTGGGGCTTGCCGTCGAGGAACAGGGGCGTGGCCGTGGGGCCGGGGGCAACGGCGTTGACCGTCACGTCACGCCCGCGCAGCTCCCGCGCCAGGATCAGGGTGAGCGCCTCGACCGCGCCCTTGGATGCGGCATACGCCCCGTAGCCAGGCTGCTGCAGACGGGTCACCGAGGTCGAGAAGTTGACGATCGACCCGCCGTCGCGGATCGTGCGGGCCGCTGCCTGGTCGACGACGAACGTCCCGCGGACGTTGGTGCGCTGGACCTGGTCGAAGTCTGCGAGGTCCATCTCCGCGATGGGGCCCAGGGGCATGATGCCGGCCGTGTGGACGACGACGTCGACACCGCCGAACTCGGCGACGGCCGCGTCGAACAGAGCGGCGACCTCGGACTCGTCGGCGACGTCGGCCTTGACGGTGAGGGCGCGTCCGCCGGCGGCCGAGACCGCTCCTGCGGTCTGGCGTGCCTTGTCGGCGTTGCCGCTGTAGTGGACGACGACGTCGAAGTGCTCGGCGCCCAGGCGCTCGGCGACGGCACGGCCGATGCCGCCCGATCCGCCGGTGACGATCGCGACGCGAGTGGCGGGGGTGGTCATGAGAATCCTCCAGATGTGGACGTCTTGTTCATTTCGAAGGTACATCGATATGGACAGACTGTCTACATCCAGGTGCGAGGCGCGAGGCACGGCTCCCGAGGGACCGTCCGACCGAGAGCACGCTCCCGGGCGCTCGCGGGCGAGTCCCGGCGTAGCGTGACGGCATGACGGACGGCCCCGCGGGCGGCGCGACCCCCGCTCACCTCCTGCGTCACGCCCTGGCCGACATGTGGCGAACGGTCCGCCGGGCGGACCTCGCGATCGTCTACTGCTCCGTGGTGCTGCTCGTCGCCGTCGTCCTGTGGTTCCTGCCCGAGGGCACACGGGACCAGGTCTACGAGGACACGAGCACCAACCTCGCAAACCTGCGCGACCGCCCGATCTCCGTGCTGCTCGCGAGCGCCTTCGTCATCTCCTCGCCGAGCGAGGTGCTCCTGGTGCTCCAGCTCCTCGTGGTCCTGGCCTACGCGCAGCGATTCGTCGGGCGCCTCGCGTCGCTCGCGGTGGGGTTCATGGGGCACGTCGGCGCGACCGTCTTCACGGCCATGGTCCTGACGACCGGGATCTTCCACGGCTTCGTCAACCCGAGCGTCGCGACCGTCGACGACGTCGGCGTCAGCTACGTCATGGCGACCGTGATGGGCTTCCTGACCGTCGTCGTGCCCAGACGCTGGCGCTGGTGGTGGGTCGCGTTCGTCGTCGTCTACTGGGTGGGGCCGGGCCTCGTCGCGCGGAACTTCACCGCGGTCGGGCACACGACCGCGCTCGTCATCGGGCTCACCGTCGCGTTCGTCGCGGGCCGGACCCGGCAGGCGGCGGGCTGGTCGGGGGACGTCCCGGGGCGGCGGTGACCGGGTTGCTCGACCGGTCGGGAGACCGGGGCGAGCGCCCCGCACGAGTGCGGCCGGGGACGTCCCCGAGGGGGATCAGGCCCTGCGCCTGGCGGACGGTGCTCCGGGCGTGAGCCCGGCGACGAGGTTGAACGCCCCGGTGAGGACGTTGAGCGCGACGACGCCGACGACGTCAACGATCTCGCGGTCGGTGAAGCCGTGGCGCCGGAGGGCGTCGACCTGCTCGTCGGTGATCGACGTCGGCTCGCGGTACACCTGGACGCCGAAGGCGACGATCGCGGCCAGGGCGGGCTCGGCGGACCACCCGTCGTGGGCCAGCGCGATCTCGTCCTCGCCGGCTCCGAGGGCACGGGCGGCCCCGACGTGCGACGCGAGGCACAGGCCGCAGCCCTGCTGCGCCTGGACGGCGATCGAGACGAGCTCGCTGGTCCTGCGGTCGAGCTTGGCGCGCCTCATGGCACGGCTGAGCTGCAGGTATCCGCCGAGCACGGCCGGTGAGTGCGCCATCGTCGAGACCATGTCGCCCACGCTGCCGTGGCGGTCCACGAGCTCGGCGAGCAGGTCCTTCGAGGCGCCCACGGCGGTCTCTGGGGCCAGGCGGGAAAGTCGGGGCACAGCGGTCTCCTTCACGTCGAGGGAACGGAACGGGGGGCAGGTCCGGTGCCGGGTCCGCCAGGCAGGAG
>NZ_JBHUAD010000284.1:0-4432 GCF_042789955.1 Oerskovia sp. NPDC056781 | reverse complement strand
GAACCGGCCGTCCCTGACCCAGGTGCGCAGCCACGACCAGCCGTGCGCGGTGTGGATGCGGTACAGCTTCTTGTACTCCAGCACCTGCTGTGCGCGGTGCGTCAGGCGTCGCTCTTGCGTCCGCGACGCGCGACCAGCACGAGTCCGCCACCGACCAGCAGGAGCGCCGCGCCGATGCCGACGAACTTGCCGACCGTCGCGCCCGTCGCGGCGAGCCCGCTCTCCTCGGCGCCGGCCTTGTCGGAGACGGTCGTGACCTTGCCGTCGACGGTCGTCGTCCCCGGAGGCGTCGTCTTGCCCGGAGGGTTCGTGTTGCAGTTGGGGCTCGACGGCGGGTAGTCCACCGAGACCGTGGTCTCGGGGTTGACCTGGAAGAGGACGTTCACGGTCGGGCGGACCCAGCCGAAGGTGCCACCCTCGACCCACTCGCCGTTCTCGAACACCCAGCCCGGCCAGCCCGTGGGGTTGCCGGCGTCGTCCACGGTGGCTCCGGGCCACAGGACACGGCCGGAGAGGGGCAGCCCGGCCTGGACGACGTTCGCGCCCGACGGGTTGAGCCACGTGATGGTCACGGTGTCGTTCGGGGTGCCCGTCACGTCGACGTCGTACTCGAGGTAGGGCACGTCGCCGTCGCACACGGGCTGGAGCACCGTGAGCTCGATCGTGGGGGGCGGCGTCGTCTCGACGTAGTCGCCCCCGGTCGGGGTCGGGTCGGGGGACTCGACGGAGGCGTTCGCCGCGGGGCCGACGAGAGCCGTCGCACCCACGAGCCCTGCGACGAGTAGCCCTCGCGCCCAGAGTGTGGTCCTTGAAGTGCTCATGGCGTCTTCACCAGTCTTGGTCGTGGCGGTCGATGAATGGGAGGGTCTGAGCCTCGGCGCGCCTTCGTACCGTCACTGGACCCTGGACTTTTGAGGGTAGCGACTATCGGTCAGGAAGTGGACGGTTGTCCGGGTGAAAAGGCATTCCTGGGAAATCGTTGTCTCGCCGTGATTTCCGCGGTCATCCGCAGACCGGGACCTCGATCGTCGCGAGCCCCGGCTGGTCGACGGTCGGGGTCGACCAGAGATCGATCCGTCGGGTGCCCGACGAACCGTCGCCGTCGGTGGTCGTGACCTGGAACGTCACGCTCGTGCTCTGCCCCGGGGCGAGCTCTCGCGGGAGCGTCGCGACGGCGCGGCCCTGGTTCTCGACGACCTTGCTGCCTGCGAGCGTCCCGTCGGCGGTCACGTTCAGGATGCGCCCCCCGCGGGGCGGGTAGAGGTACAGGTCGGTGCGGATGCTCCCGGGCGGGGTCCCGGAGATCCCGCCACCGGTGACGTACCAGGGCAGGTCGTTCGCGGCGTCGGCGGGGGCCGTCGACGTGAGGTCGACCTGGAACGTGTCCGCGCGGCCAGAGGCCGTGCACTCGCTCGACACGTGCTGCACGCTCGAGTCGAGGTAGTAGCTCATCTTTCCCGCGGTCGCGTCGTTGAAGAAGACGCCCACGGTGTCCGCGGCGCGGTCGGACGACGAGATGTCGCCGGAGACCACGGTGTCGGCGAGCATCGACTGCTCCTCCTCGTGGCTCGACCACACGAGGGCGCGGTGCTCGCTCGTCGCGCGCTGGACCGCACCGAGCAGGCTCTGCGGGTCCGTGTCGCCCGACAGGGCCGTGGTGAGGACCTGTGCGGCCACCGCGGCGAAGAACGCGTCCGTCTCGGGGCCGGGCTCGAGCTCCGCGTAGGCGTCGGAGAGGAGGACGTCGACCGCGTTGCCGGCGTCGATCGTGGCGCCCGCGACGTCGATCGGGCCGGTGGCCTCGAGCAGGTAGGAGAGCGCGACGGGGTCGAGGGTCAGGACGCCGTCGACGGCCTGCCCCTTCGAGGCTTCCCACATCGCCGCAGCCAGGGGAGCCGCGGTGGGGAAGTCGGGCGTGTACACGGTGTCCTGGACGTAGACGGCCATGTTCGGGCCGAAGAGCTCCTCGTCGGCCGGGGCCAGGGGGCCGATGCCCTCCGGGAAGGGGCCCACGTCCTGCGTCGAGGCCTGGTCGAGCAGCGTGATGCGCCCCGCGTCGGTGCCGATCACGGCGAACGACCCCGGGATGCCGCCGGGGGAGCGGAGCTCGGCGCTGTTGAGCGCCATGACGAGGTAGGTCCGTGGCCCGTCGCCCCCGAGCATGGCGGGCAGGAGAGTCGTCGCGCGGTCGGCGGTCGCCACGAGCCCGTCGAGCGTCCACACCTTGTCCTGGAGGTCGGAGACCGGGCCGGCGAGCACGTCCTGCAGCGCGGACACGTCGATGTCGCCGACGCGCCCGACGACGGTCGACATGGTGTCGGCTGCCTCGGCGACCGCCGGTGCGGCCGCGGTGAGGGGCGCGAGGTCGACCGTCCCGCCCTGGACCTGGATCCCACCCTCCGAGACGAGCGCCGCGGCCCCGGTGAGGGGAGGCAGGACGTCCTGCGTGATCTCGTCGACCGCCCAGGCCGCGGTCGAGAACGCGCTCACGTCGGCACCGACGAACGGCAGACGACCAGCCACCCACCACAGAGGGCCGTCGGTGTGGCTGCGGGCGTCGGCCGTGAGGGGCTGGACCTCGGCGAGCGCCGCCTCTGCGGCGGTGCCGTCGCCGGCACGGAGCGCCTCCTCGACCGCGGGCAGCCGGTCGATCGCGTCGGTCAGGGACGAGCGGGCGGCGAGCGCGTCGCGCACCAGGAGGCCCGCGCACACCAGCAACCCGACCAGGATCAGGAAGATCGTGAGGACGATCCAGCCTGCACGACGCCCCTTGCGACGCGGACGGCGAGAGGTCGGTGGCGTCGTCGGGCCTGCGTCGTCGGTGGCGCTCATGGCATCAGGGTAGAGGCATGATCGGAGCAGCACGCGCGGACGCGGGCTGCACGGTCCGACGGTGGTCCGCGGCGTTCCTGCAAGGATCGACGGTGCCACGACACAGGGAGGTTGACGATGCCGGCAATCCCACCTGGAGCCTCAGTGACGCCCCCGACCCGCGACGACGCCTGGTTCGAGGCGCTCTTCACCGCGCACACGACTGCCGTCTACCGCTACTTCCGGCGCAGGCTCCCCGCGGGTGCGGGAGGAGCCGCCCCGGACACCGAGGACCTCACCGCGGAGGTGTTCGCGACGGCCTGGAGGCGCCGGGAGGACGTCCCCGAAGGGGCCGAGCTGCCCTGGCTCTACCGCACGGCAGGCTTCGTCCTCGCCAACCACCGACGCAAGATGCGTCCCGTGCTCGTGGCCGACGTGCCCGAGGAGGCCGACGACGTCGACCCGCAGTCCCTGGCGCTGTCCGACGACCACGTGCGCCGCGTGCTCGGCGTGCTCGCCCCGCGCGACCGGCGCATCCTGCTCCTCAACGCCTGGGACGGACTCACGGGCGACCAGCTCGCGCAGGTGCTGGGCGTGAGCCGCGGCGGCGCGGACGCCGCCCTGTCCCGGGCGCGCTCCCGTCTGCGGGACGCCTGGGCGGCGCAGGCGCGCGCCGGCGACACGGGCGAGCTGCCCGTCGCCCAGGTCCGCGCCCGCGCCGCCGCGCAGTCCCCGCGGCCCGTGCAAGAGTCCGAGCGGTGACGACACAGACGGGGTAGAGGATCCGGGCCCCCGGATCGACGAGCTGGAGGCTCCCGATGAGCACCGACGACCAGGCCACAGGATCTGCCCCCGGAACCGGACCCGACGCCGGTCGGACCCCGGACGAGGCGTACGAGCGCGTCCGCGACGCCGACCCGGCCGCGACCGTGACCCCCGACCTCGCGGCCATCGCCGCGAAGGACGCGACCGTGCGGGCGCACCTGGGGGAGTCCTACGGTCCCGCACCGACCACCGACCCGGGGGAGCCGGACGTCACGACCGGTGCGACGCCGTCGGGCGACGCGCCCGACGAGCTCGCCGTGCACCGCGAGAAGAAGCGGCGCCGTGTGCCGCTCGTCGGGGCGGCGGCCGCGGCCGTCGCGGGCGTGCTCGCGTTCGGTGTCGGGGGGTACGCGCTCGGGAGCGCGGGCGGCTCGGGTGGGTCCTCGGTCGCGACCGCGGACGCGCCCATCGCCCTCCAGGACGTCGCGGCGGGCAACCGAGGGGCCGCGCCCGAGGGGGTGGCCATGGGCGCCGCCGACGCGAAGATGTCGAGCATGCCCGGCTTCGGGGGGCGGACCGTGTTCACGTCCGCAGGGCTCGGGACCGAGGGCACGTCGGCTCCCGCGTGGGCTTTCGACGCCGCAGGCACCTTCTCGGCCGAGACCGCCGAGAAGGTGGCCTCGGCGCTGGGCGTCGCGGGCGAGCCCCGGCAGGAGTACGGGGCGTGGACCGTCGGGCCGAACGACGGGCAGGGGCCCACCGTGGGCGTCCAGCCGGACGGGACGACGAGCGTCTCGTTCAACGACCCCACCAAGGACCCGTGGGCGTGCGCGGTCGTCGCCGAGAAGCCCGGTAC
>NZ_JBHUAD010000283.1:0-4496 GCF_042789955.1 Oerskovia sp. NPDC056781 | reverse complement strand
GGCTCGGCTCGCGGGGACGACGGGCGTCCCGCGACCGAGGAGTCACCTGGGGTCATCGACCGTGGCGTGCGTGGCTCGCGTCAGACGCGCAGCTCCGCGGGGACCTCGCCGTGCCCGTCGTGCAGCAGGCACGCGACCGACCGTCCTGGTTCGCCGACGCCCGGCAGCCCCAGCGACGTGGGACCCAGCGCGGGGTGGACGTCGGCGCACGCGTCCATGACGTGCGCGCAGCGCGGCCGGAAGGGGCACCCGGTCGGCAGGGCCTGGAGGTCGGGCGGCGAGCCCGGGATGCCGACGAGCGGGCGCTTGGGCCCGTGCAGGGGCGGGAACGAGTTGAGCAGCCCGTGCGTGTACGGGTGGCGCGGGCGCCGGTACACGTCGCTCGCGGACGCCTGCTCGACGATCTCGCCCGCGTACATGATCGCGATCCGGTCGGCGACCTCGATGAGCAGGGACACGTCGTGCGTGATGAACACGACCGAGAAGCCCAGGCGGTCGCGCAGCTCGATGATCTGTTCGACGATCTGGCGCTGCATGACGACGTCGAGCGCCGTGGTGGGCTCGTCCATGATGAGCACCTTGGGCTCGAGCGCGAGCGCCATCGCGATCATGACGCGCTGGCGCATGCCGCCCGAGAGCTGGTGCGGGTACGCCGAGATGCGGTCCTTCGCGATCCCGACCATGGACAGCAGCTCCGCGGCCCGATCGTTGCGGTCGGTGCGCGACATGCCGGGGCGGTGCGCCGCGATGGCGTCGGTGAGCTGCTTGCCGACCCGGTAGACCGGGTTGAGCGAGTTCATGGCGCCCTGGAACACGATCGCGGTGTCCTGCCAGCGCGAGCGCCGCAGCTCCTTGTCGCTCATGCGCAGGATGTCGACGGGCTCGCCGCCCGTGCTCCCCACGCCTCCGTGGAACAGCACCTCGCCGCCCGTGATGAGGCCGGGCGGGGGCAGGAGGCGGGTCGCGGCGTAGACGAGGGTCGACTTGCCGCAGCCCGACTCACCGGCGATCCCCAGGACCTCGCCCTCGTGCAGCGTGAGGTTCACCCCGCGCAGCGCGCGTACGGGCTCGGGGCCGTAGCCGTAGGCGACGTGCAGGTCGCGGATCTCGAGCACGGGCCTGCCGGTCCCGGTGGCGGCCCCGGCGGGGGGAAGGTCGGTGACGGTCATCGGGCGTTCTCCTTGCGTGCGGTCGTGCCGTCGGTGTCGCGGTCGTCGCGCGTGCTCCCCGGGGTGCCCGGCCCGCCCGGGGTGGGCGTGCCCCTGCCCGACGGCGTCGCACCGGTCGGGGCGGTCGACGCCCCCGGGCGCGTGGCGCCGTCGGGCCTGCTGGGCGTGGTGCCCGCGGCGGGAGCCCCCTCGCGGACGACGGCCGTGAAGCCGATGCGCGGCGAGATGCGGCGCCTGCGCAGGGCGCGCGGGCTCGCGCCCGTCGAGCGCAGGCGCGGGTTGACGAACTCGTCGATCCCGAAGTTGATGAGAGTCAGCGCCATGCCGAGCATCGCGATGCACAGGCCCGCCGGGACGAACCACCACCACGCGCCGCGCGAGAGGGCCTGCTGCTGCTCGGCCCAGAAGAGGATCGTGCCCCAGTTCCAGTCCGAGATCGACGTCACGCCGATGAACGCGAGCGTCGTCTGCATGAGGATCGCGAACGTCACGGTGCCCACGAAGCTCGACGCCATGATGGCCGTCAGGTTGGGCAGGGTCTCGAACCACACGATGCGCCACGTCGACTCGCCGTTGGCGCGCGCGGCCTCGACGAAGTCGCGACGGCGCAGGGACAGGGTCTGGGCGCGCAGGATGCGCGCACCCCACGCCCAGCTCGTCGCGGCCAGGATGAGCGCGACCGTCAGCCCGCCCGCGTCGGGGAGCTGGCCCGCGACGATGATGATGAGCGGCAGAGCGGGGATGACGAGGAAGATGTTGGACAGCGACGAGAGCAGCTCGTCGCTCACGCCGCCCAGGAAGCCCGCGCTCACGCCCACGAGGATCGACAGGAGCGTCGCACCGATGCCCGCGACGAAACCGACGATCATGACGCCACGCGTGCCCACGAGGATCTGGGAGAACACGTCCTGGCCCACGTGCGTGGTCCCGAGCCAGTGCGCGGCGCTCGGGGGCTGCAGGACGTCGGGCGACATCGCGCTCGGGTCGTAGGGCGCGATCCACGGGCCGATCACCGCGAGGATCGCGAAGAAGCCCAGGATCGCGAGCCCCGTGAAGGACTTGGCGTTGCGCAGGAACAGGAGCTTCTGCTTCTTGCGCGTCCCCTTGCGGCGCCGGGGCACCTCGGGGGCGAGCGGCTCGGAGCCGGTGTCGAGCTGGGCGTGGTCCATCTGGACGGGGATGCCGGTCATCTTCTCAGCCCTCCTGTCGGGTGCGCGGGTCGAGGACCACGTAGGCGAGGTCGGCGAGGATGTTCGCCACGAGGACGGACAGCGTGATCATGAGGAAGATGCCCTGCATGAGGGGGTAGTCGTGCGCGCCGATCGCCTGCAGGAGCGTGAAGCCCACGCCCTGGTAGGAGAAGACCTTCTCCATGACGAGCGTCCCCGACACGATGAAGCCGAGGGACAGCGCGAAGCCCGAGACCTGCGGCAGGATCGCGTTGCGGGCCGCGTACCCGAACATCACGCGACGCTCCGAGAGTCCCTTGGCCTGCGCGACCGTGACGTAGTCCTCCGAGGTGACCGTGACCGTCATGTTCCGCATGCCGAGGATCCAGCCCGCGACCGAGGACAGCACGATCGTGATCGCGGGCAGCGTGCCGTGCTGGATCACGGAGCTGATGAACTCCCAGTTCCACCCGGGCACGAGCCCCGGCTGGTAGGCGCCCGACGACGGGAAGATCGACCACGTCACCGAGAAGAGCATGATCGCGACCAGGCCCAGCCAGAAGTACGGCACGGACGAGAAGAACGTGGTGATCGGCAGGAGGCCGTCTGCCCACGACCCGCGGCGCCAGCCGATGACCACGCCGAGGAACGAGCCGAGCAGGAAGCTGATGACCGTCGCGATGCCGACCAGGCCGATGGTCCACGGCAGGGCCTGCGCGATGACCTCGCTCACGGTGCTCGGGAAGAGCATGATCGACAGGCCCAGGTCGCCCGAGAAGAGCATCTTCCAGTAGTCGACGTACTGCTCCCAGAGCGAGGCCCCGCTGTCGAGCCCGAACAGGACGTACAGCGACTCGCGGGCCTCGGAGCTGATGCGGCCCTGGTTCTTGTTGATGAAGGACGACACCGGGTCGCCGTCCATCATGCGCGGGATGAAGAAGTTGATCGTGATGGCCGCCCACGCGGTGATCACGTAGAAGACGATGCGTCGCAGGAAGTACTTCATGCCGACACCCCCACTCGTGCAGCGCCGAGCACGGGGAGCAGTTCCCGCTCGGCAGGTTCGACGTCGGACGCTTCCACGTAGCCCCAGCAGGCGACCTTGCGGCCGTCGCCCACGGGCACGAGGGCGGGGACCGTGCTCCGGCACAGGTCCGTCGCGAACGGGCAGCGCGGGCTGAAGCGGCAGCCCTCGGGCGGGCGGACCATCGACGGCGGCTCGCCGTTCGCGCCCGTGCGGTCCTGCGCCGCGAGGTTCTCGGGGTCGGGGGCCGATCGCACCAGGAGCTGCGTGTAGGGGTGTGCGGGCTCCTGCGTCACGAGCTCGCTCTCGCCGTGCTCGACGATGCGGCCCGCGTACATGACGCGGGTCTCGTCGGCGAAGTACCGGGCCGAGGCGATGTCGTGCGTGATGTAGAGGATCGCGATGCCGAGGCGGTCGCGCAGGTCCTTGAGGAGGTTGAGGATGCCGATGCGGATCGACACGTCGAGCATCGAGATGGGCTCGTCGGCGAGCAGGACCTCGGGGTCGGCGGCCAGGGCACGGGCGATCGCGACACGCTGGCGCTGCCCGCCCGAGAGCTCGTGCGGGTACTTGTCGACGTACCGCTCGGGCTGGAGCTGCACCCTGTTGAGCAACGCCTCCAGGGCGTCCTCGAGCGCCTGCCCGCGCAGCTTCGGCTGGTGGATCCGCAGCGAGCGCGTGAGCGTGTAGCGGATCGTGTGGACCGGGTTCAGCGAGCCGAACGGGTCCTGGAAGATCATCTGGACGCGCCGGCAGTACCGGCGGAACGCCCGGCCGCGGTGCGCGGTCACGGGCTCGCCGTGCAGCAGGATCTCGCCCGACGTCTGCGTGTACAGACGGGCGAGGAGCCGGGCGATGGTCGACTTGCCGGAGCCGGACTCCCCCACGAGCGCGACGACCTGGCCGCTGCGCAGCGAGACGTCGACACCGTCGACCGCGTGCACGACGGCGTGGGACCGCAGCCCCTTGACGGGGAAGTGCTTGGTGAGCCCGCGGGCCTCGAGGACGGGCGCGTCGGGCGGGGGCGCGACCGGGGCGTTGTGCGTGTCGGAACTCATGGGTGAACCTGACTGCTGGGGGGAACGGGGTGGAGTCAGCGCTGACCAGCTGCTCGCGAGGGGGCGGGGCCCTGGC
>NZ_JBHUAD010000282.1:0-4501 GCF_042789955.1 Oerskovia sp. NPDC056781 | reverse complement strand
GGCCCTTCGTCGTACGTGCTCCCTAAGCGCTCTTCTCGCGCGGCGCCCGCTTGATCGCGGACCGCGGGACGAGTGTCGGGTTGACGTTGTCGAGCACAGCCTCACGCGTGATGACCACACGCTCGACGTCGTCCCTGCTGGGGACGTCGAACATGGCCTGCTGGAGGACCTCCTCCATGATGGCGCGGAGCCCGCGGGCGCCCGTGCCACGCAGCAGCGCCTGGTCGGCGATCGCGCTGATCGCGTCGTCCTCGAACTCGAGCTCGACACCGTCGATCTGGAACATCCGCTGGTACTGCTTGACCAGCGCGTTGCGCGGCTCGGTGAGGATGCGCACGAGCGCCTCCTGGTCGAGCTTCGCGACCGACGTGATGATCGGCAGACGCCCGATGAACTCGGGGATCAGCCCGTACTTCTGCAGGTCCTCAGGACGCACCTCGGCGAAGAGGTCCGCCTCCTCGTGCGAGTCCATGGGAGCCCCGAAGCCCACTCCGCGCTTGCGCGAACGGGTGGCGACGATCTCGTCGAGCCCGGCGAACGCCCCGGCCACGATGAACAGGACGTTGGTCGTGTCGATCTGGATGAACTCCTGGTGCGGGTGCTTGCGGCCGCCCTGCGGGGGCACCGAGGCCGTGGTGCCCTCGATGATCTTCAGCAGGGCCTGCTGCACGCCCTCACCGGACACGTCACGCGTGATCGAGGGGTTCTCCGACTTGCGGGCCACCTTGTCGACCTCGTCGATGTAGATGATGCCCGTCTCGGCCTTCTTGACGTCGTAGTCGGCGGCCTGGATGAGCTTGAGGAGGATGTTCTCGACGTCCTCGCCGACGTACCCCGCCTCCGTGAGAGCCGTGGCGTCCGCGATCGCGAACGGCACGTTGAGCATCTTCGCGAGCGTCTGCGCCAGGTACGTCTTGCCGGTGCCCGTGGGGCCGATCAGCAGGATGTTGGACTTCGCGATCTCCACCTGGGAGTCGTCCGAGGGGCGTGCGTGCTCCCCGGCCTGGATCCGCTTGTAGTGGTTGTAGACCGCCACTGCCAGCGCCCGCTTCGCGGCGTCCTGCCCGATGATGTACTGCTCGAGGAAGTCGAAGATCTCCCGCGGCTTGGGGAGCTCGACGAGCCCGAGCTCGGCCGCCTCCGACAGCTCTTCCTCGATGATCTCGTTGCAGAGCTCGATGCACTCGTCGCAGATGTACACGCCGGGGCCCGCGATGAGCTTCTTGACCTGCTTCTGGGACTTGCCGCAGAAGGAACACTTCAGCAGGTCTGCACCATCTCCGATCCGAGCCACTACGAGCCTCCTAGCCTCGGTCTTGCTGCTGCGCCGGGACTGAGGCCCCCGCGATCTGGGACGACACGCGCCGACCTACCACCATTGCACACCACCGGGGGCCCGTTGTCAGCCGGGCACCCCGGTGGGTCGGGGGGAAATGTCGAGATCAGGGCTTGTTCTGGATGACCGGCTTGCGGCTCTCCAGCACCTGGTCGACCAGACCGTACTCCTGCGCCTGCTTGGCCGTGAGGATCTTGTCACGCTCGATGTCCTCACGGACCTGCGCGACGTCGCGGCCCGAGTGCATGGCCAGGGTGTCCTCGAGCCACTCGCGCATGCGGATGAGCTCGTTCGCGTGGATCTCGATGTCCGAGGCCTGCGCGTAGCCGCCGCCCTCCATCGCGGGCTGGTGGATCAGCACGCGGGCGTTGGGCAGCGCGAGACGCTTGCCGGGCTGGCCGGCCGCGAGCAGCACGGCCGCGGCGGAGGCCGCCTGCCCGAGGCACACGGTCTGGATCTGCGGCTTGATGTACTGCATCGTGTCGTACAGCGCCGTCATGGCCGTGAACGAGCCGCCGGGCGAGTTGATGTACAGGATGATGTCGCGGTCCGGGTCCTGGCTCTCCAGGACGAGGAGCTGCGCCATGACGTCGTCCGCGGACGCGTCGTCGACCTGGACGCCCAGGAAGATGATGCGGTCCTCGAACAGCTTGGTGTACGGGTCCTGGCGCTTGAAGCCGTAGGCCGTGCGCTCCTCGAACTGCGGGAGCACGTAGCGCGAGGACGGCGCGCCGTGCGGGAGGGCGATGCCGCCGCCGGCGCCCGCGCCCGCGAGGCGCTGAGCGGTCGAGATGTACTGGGATTCCTGGCTTGCGTAGCTCAAGGTGTCTCCTCGGGTGGGATCGTGGGTGGGGGGCCGGGGCGTCGGTGAGCTCAGCTGCTCGCCGTGCCGCCGCCACCCGTCACCGACGAAGCGTTCGTCACGACGTGGTCGATGAAGCCGTACTCGAGGGCTTCGGGCGCCGTGAACCAGCTGTCACGGTCGTTGTCCTTGAGGATCTTCTCGAGCGGCTGGCCGGTCTGCTCGGCCGTGAGCTCGGAGAGCACCTTCTTCATGTGCATGATGAGCTGCGCGTTGATGCGCACGTCGGTCGCCGTGCCGCCGATGCCGCCCGAGGGCTGGTGCATCATGACGCGGGCGTGCGGCGTCGCGTAGCGCTTGCCCTTGGTGCCCGAGGAGAGCAGGAACTGCCCCATCGAGGCGGCCATGCCCATCGCGATGGTCGCGACGTCCGGCTGGATGTACTGCATGGTGTCGTAGATCGCCATGCCGGCCGTGATCGACCCGCCCGGCGAGTTGATGTAGAGCCAGATGTCCTTGTCGGGGTCCTCCGCGGCGAGCAGCATCATCTGGGCGCAGATGGCGTTCGCGTTCTCGTCGCGCACCTCCGAGCCCAACCAGATGATGCGCTCCTTGAGCAGCCGGTTGTAGATGGAGTCGTTCAGGCCGAGTCCCGGCCCCTCGGCTCGTGCCACCGGAAACTGATCGCTCACGTCCATCTCCTTCGTCGATCCCTCTGTCGCTCGCGACGCTCGAACGTCGCGGCTGGTCGGCTCCTCCGTCTGGACGGACTCACCGTTGCTGTGACCCTAACGCGGGCGGGGAGCGGAAACCGTCCCGATATCCGGGGTTTTCGCTGTCGGCGCAGGAAGGGCGCCCCCGATGCCCGACGGCGTCGCTCACCGCCCGCCGATCACGCGTCCTGGGCGTCCCGCGGCGCCCCTCCGGGGTTGCGTGGCCAGAACGCCCACGCGGCGTTGAGGACGCACAGCACCGCGAAGAACCACCCCCGTACGGGGCTGTCGAAGTACGTGAACATGGCGACGGAGACACCGCCGATGATCGGGATCGCCAGGATCTGCCACGTGAGGAACCACCACGGCTTGCGGCGGCGGGCGTCGTCGAGGTCCAGCCCGGCGGTGAGCCTTCGCGCCACGGGATCGTCCGACCCCGTCGCGCTGTCCGTCATGGCCGACCGGAGGAACGACCGGGGGTGCTCCACGACCGCACCGGGCAGCGCGTCGAGCCGCACCTGACCTCGCAGGGCGGGCAGCACCTCGACCGGGAGGGCCAGGATCGCCGCGATCCTGTCCAGCGCGTCAGCGGGATCCCGCTCGGAGAGGAGCTCTCGCAGGGCCGCGGCCCGCTCGTCGTCGAGCCCGAGGGCGCGTGCGACCTCCTGGGGGTCGCTCGGCTCGACCATGATCTGGTCGAGGACGACGTCGGCGATCGACTCGTCGTCGATGCTCCCGTCCGCCCTGGTCGGGTCGACGACGTCCCACCCGGGTCCGAACTCGTGCCCCACCATGGTCTTGCCGGCGACGACGAGGAAACCGGACCACCCGCCGTTGACCCACAGGTGGAGGACGGGTCCCTTCGCCGGCCAGGCCGCGACCCGGGACACGTCCTGCGTCGACTCGAGCCCGGTGACGATCGCCGCCGCGCGGGTCGTCGCGGTCGCCGGCACCGTCACGAAGCGCACCGGGACCTTCGCGGTGTGCGCGAGCATGGCCGACTCGTGCGGCGCAAAGTCCGCCACGACCAGGTCCCGGTACTCGAACCCGACGGACAGCATCCCGTCGTCGCCCGGGAACGCCCCTTCGTCGAACGAGAGCGAGGTCCCCAGCCTGGCGTCGCCGAACGCGGCGTCGAGCGCACGGTGCAGCTCCGCGGTCCCGGCGGCGAGCACCAGGGTCCATCCTGTCTCGGGGTCGGACAGCAGGACCTCCTCCCCGTCGCCCACGGCCGGCGGCTCGCCACTCTGCCCCCGGCGGACCACCACGGGTCGGACGTCGTCACCCTGTGGCGCGGCGAGCAGCTTCGCGACCACCCAGCCGTCGACGCCCACGTGACGGCCGGCGATCGTCGCGCCGACGACGCCTGCGGTGCGCAGCACGTCGGCGAACGCGCCCGCGACCTGGGCCGGGTCTCCGCCGAACGGGACGCGGACGGCGGCGAAGCAGAGTGCGAAGGACGGTCGACGACGAGGCATGGCGGGCTCCCCTGGTAGCGGCCGGAGCCGTGGGACTGGTGGCGGATCGGGCCCGCTCGGAAGCCCCCGCGCTGCGTCGATCGCGGCAATCTACTCTCTCGGGGCAGAGCCTGGGAAGACGGTACGCCCCGTCCGGCGCCGGGACGACGTCGGCCCCCACCTCCGGGAAGCC
>NZ_JBHUAD010000281.1:0-4560 GCF_042789955.1 Oerskovia sp. NPDC056781 | reverse complement strand
GCCCGCCCGGCGCGGGCACCCCGCCCGCGCCGGACCACGCAGCCCCCCGCACCAGAGCACTCGGAGCACCTCATGGACGCGTCCGGACCTCCTCCCGCCGACGGCTCGACCAGCTCGACCGGCTCGACCGCAGGGCGCTCCCCGGCGTCGGGCACTCCCCCCGTGCCTCCGCCCCTGCCACGGGGCGCGTGGCTGCTGCGCGGCGTGACGGCCGCAGGGCTGCTGCTGTCGGCCGACGTGCACCTGTTCCTCTACGTCCAGGGCTACCAGGACATCGAGGTCGTGGGCCCGTTGTTCCTGCTCAACGCGGTCGCGGGGTTCGCGCTCGGGCTCCTGGTCCTGGTGTGGCGCCACTGGCTGCCGCTCCTGGGGGCGATCGGGTTCTCGGTCGCGACCCTGGGCGCGTTCTACCTGTCGACGACCGTCGGCTTCTTCAGCGTCGAGGAGACGGTCGGCGGGGTCCAGCAGGTCACGGCCGCGGTCGCCGAGTGGGTCGCGCTCGTCGGTGCGCTGCTGGCACTCGTGATCGAGCGCCGTCGTGCGTCGGGACGGTCGCGGAAGAACGCCTGACCTGCACAGACATCGCATCTGACGCTGTTCACGACCCCGCCGCGCGCGCTCCCCCACACTCGCCGCGCACCGGCAGACCCCCTCGGTTACGGTCGAGGAGCCGGACATCATCGGACGCGCCGCGCGTCCCGTCGCGCCTGACGCCAGTCGACGGCTCGACCCACCCCCGGTGTCCGCTCCTGGAGGAGAGTCATGAGCACCATGAAGGCAGCCGTCGTCCACACGTTCGCCGCGCCGCTCACGATCGACGACGTCGAGGTCCCCACCCCCGGACCCCTCGAAGCGCTCGTCAAGGTCGACTACACCGGCGTGTGTCACACCGACCTGCACGCCGCGCACGGCGACTGGCCGGTCAAGCCCTCCCCGCCGTTCGTGCCCGGCCACGAGGGCGTCGGCACCGTCGTGGCCGTCGGCGACCAGGTCACGCGCGTCGCGGTCGGCGACAAGGTCGGCAACGCCTGGCTCTGGAGCGCGTGCGGCGAGTGCGAGTACTGCGAGACCGGCTGGGAGACCCTCTGCCCGCAGCAGAAGAACGGCGGCTACTCGGTCGACGGCTCGTTCGGCCAGTACATGCTCGTCGACTCCCGCTACGCCCCGATCATCCCCGACGGCGTCGAGGACTCCGCGGTCGGCCCCATCCTGTGCGCGGGCGTCACGGTCTACAAGGGCCTCAAGCAGACCGACACCCAGCCCGGCGAGTGGGTGCTGGTCTCCGGTATCGGCGGCCTGGGGCACATCGCCGTGCAGTACGCCGTGGCCATGGGGCGCCGCGTCGCCGCGGTCGACGTCGACGACGACAAGCTCGCCCTGGCCCGCAAGCACGGTGCCGAGGTCACGGTCAACGCCGCCACCTCGGCCGACGCCGCGGCCGAGATCCAGGAGAAGACCGGCGGCGGCGTGCACGGCGCGCTCGTGACGGCCGTCAACGCCCACGCGTTCCCGCAGGCCGTCGGCGCGCTGCGCCGCGGCGGCACCGTGTCCCTCGTGGGCCTGCCCCCCGAGAAGTTCCCGCTCGACATCTTCACGACTGTCCTGTTCGGGCTCACGGTCCGCGGCTCGATCGTGGGGACCCGCAAGGACATGGCCGAGGCGCTGGACTTCTTCGCGCGCGGCAAGATCACCCCGACCTACACCGTCCGGCCGCTGAGCGACGTCAACGACATCTTCGGCGAGATGGAGAAGGGCGCGATCGACGGGCGCGTCGTCATGGACATGCGCTCCTGAGAAGCCCTGAGGGGCCGCTGCCCGCCCCCTGCCCGCCCCTGCCCGTCGCTGAGGGCCCGGTGCGGCCGGCCGACTCCCGTCGGACGCACCGGGCCCCGCCTGTGCACGACCGCGCACTGTCCCACCCAGCGCCTACGATCGCTGGGTGACCTCGTTCCCCCGTGACCAGCACGACCCGTACGCCGATCTCCCTGCCGACTTCGCGTCGGAGCCCCCTGCCGACCTCTACGACGAGCCCCCGGTCCCCGACGACGCGGGAGCCGCTCCGGTGCGCCGGTCCGCTGCTCCCGGTGCGGCCCCGGCTCCCTCGGCCGCGCCGGCCGACGCGGCGGTCGACGCGCCGGCCGACGCAGCGTCGGGCGCCTCCGCAGCCGACGCCGCGCGACTCGCCAAGGTCGCCATGCTGCGCGGGCTCCTCGAGGGCAAGGACCTGCGCGAGGAGGCCGAGGCCGCGCTCCGTAAGCTCGTGGGCCGCGAGGACGCCGCGCTGCGCGACGACCAGTGGCTCGCGATCGAGGCCCTGGTCGCGTTCCGCCGTCGGGCCCTCGTGGTCCAGCGCACCGGCTGGGGCAAGTCCGCGGTCTACTTCGTCGCGACCTCGCTGCTCCGCTCGCGCGGCGCAGGCCCCACGGTCATCGTCTCGCCGCTGCTCGCCCTGATGCGCGACCAGATCTCCGCCGCGGCCCGCGCCGGGATCCGCGCCGTGACGATCAACTCCTCGAACATGACCGAGTGGGACGAGGTGCACGCCGCGATCGCCGCGGGCGAGGTCGACGTGCTGCTCTGCTCGCCCGAGCGGCTCAACAACCCCGGCTTCCGCGACGAGGTGCTCCCCCGGCTCGCCGCCGACGCGGGCCTCGTCGTGATCGACGAGGCGCACTGCATCTCCGACTGGGGCCACGACTTCCGGCCCGACTACCGGCGCATCCGCACCCTGCTCGCTGACCTTCCCCCGGGCATCCCGGTGCTCGCGACGACCGCGACCGCGAACGAGCGCGTCACCGCGGACGTCGCCGAGCAGCTCGGCGTCACGGGGGCGTCGGTCGGCACGGGAGCCGAGGGCACCGCCGCCCGTGCGCCCGGTGGCCCGCGCGAGGACGTGCTCGTGCTGCGCGGCGGCCTCGACCGCGAGTCGCTGCACCTGGCCGTCCTGAACCTGCCCGACCAGCCGAGCCGCATCGCGTGGCTCGCGGAGACCCTTCAGGACGTCGACGGCTCGGGGATCGTCTACTGCCTGACGGTCTCGGCCGCCGAGCAGGTCGCGAGCCAGCTCCGCGCCACAGGCCTGGCCGTGGCCGCGTACACGGGCCAGACGGACACGACCGAGCGCGAGCAGCTCGAGGCGGACCTCAAGGAGAACCGGGTCAAGGCGCTCATCGCGACCTCGGCGCTCGGCATGGGTTTCGACAAGCCGGACCTCGCGTTCGTCGTGCACCTCGGCGCCCCCTCGTCCCCCATCGCGTACTACCAGCAGGTCGGTCGTGCGGGGCGCGGCGTCGACAGCGCGGTCGTGGTGCTGCTGCCCGGCGAGGAGGACCGGCGCATCTGGGAGTACTTCGGCTCGCTCGCGTTCCCCGCCGAGCGTCAGGTCCGCGAGACGCTCACGGCCCTCGAGGCGGGCGGCGGCACGCAGTCGGTCGCAGCCCTCGAGACGCAGGTCGACCTCAAGCGCTCGCGCCTGGAGACCATGCTCAAGGTCCTCGACGTCGACGGCGCGGTGCGCCGCGTCAAGGGCGGCTGGGTCTCGACCGGGCAGCCGTGGGTCTACGACGCCGACCGGTACGCGCGCGTCGAGCAGACCCGGCTCGCCGAGCAGCGCTCCATGATCGACTACGAGGCCACGACCGGCTGCCGCATGGCGTTCCTGCGCTCGACGCTCGACGACCCCGAGCTCGAACCCGGCTGGACGTGCGGACGGTGCGACCGCTGCGGCGGCGTCGACCTGCCCGCGGCCCCCGACGCCGAGGCCGTCTCCGCGGCGCGCGCCGACATGGACCGCCCGGGTGTCGAGGTCGTCGCGCGACGCCAGTGGCCCACGGGCCTGGACCGGATGGGGCTCGACCTCAAGGGTCGCCTGTCCCCCGAGGAGCTCGCGTCCCCGGGGCGCGCCGTCGCGCGCCTCGACGGCCTGGGCTGGTCGGGCCCGCTGCGCGAGCTCTTCGCGCCCGGCGTGCCCGACGGCGAGACCCCCGTCGCGCTGCGACGCGCCGCCGCGCGCGTGCTCGACGAGTGGGACGCGCTGTACGCGGTCGCGCCCACCACCGGCGGCTCCGACGTGGCCGGAGCAGCCGACGGTGTCGCGGCGGCGGACGGGACGGCCGACGATTCCGCCCCCGCCCGCCGGCTCCTGCTCGACGGCGTGGTCTCCGTCCGGTCGGCCACGCGCCCCCACCTGGTCCAGCACCTGGCCGGCGGGCTCGCGCGCTACCTCGACCGCCCGCTCGTCGGGTCGGTCGGTCCCGTGCCGGGCCGCGAACAGCCCGGCCGGCACGACGTGAACTCGGCCATGCGACTGGCGGGGGTGGTCGAACGGCTGCAGCTCGAGCTGTCCGGGCCTGCGCGGGCCGGGCTCGCGGGGCGCCGGATCCTCCTGGTCGACGACTACACCGACTCGGGCTGGACCCTCACCGTCGCCGCGCGCCTGCTGCGCCAGGCGGGTGCCGCCGCGGTCTACCCGTTCGTGCTCGGCGTGCGCTGAGGGCGCGACACGACTGCGCCGTCCACGGCGCACGAGAACGGGGCGCGGACCGGAGACCATCTCTCCGG
>NZ_JBHUAD010000280.1:0-4584 GCF_042789955.1 Oerskovia sp. NPDC056781 | reverse complement strand
GCCCTGGGCAACCCGGGAGGCCCGGGTGCCCTGGGCACGCACCGGCGTCGCACGGCGTCCGGGGACTCTCGCCGCACGTCGCCGACGTCGCGTCGGCGACACGGCGGTCGAGCGCTCGTCGACGCGTGGACGTCCTCAGTCGTTCGCGGCCGGAGCCTTCTTCACGGCGGCCGAGGCCGTGACCGACGAGGCGCCCTCCGTGGCCGCCGCCGTCGTGGACGACTTACGCGCAGGGGTCTTGCGCGGAGCCTTCGCCGCCGTCGCCTTGCCAGTCCCCGCCTTGGCGGCGGACGACTTCTTGGCCAGGGGGGCGACCGGGATGGGGTCACCGGTGAGGACCTCGGCGAGGAAGCGCCCCGTGTGGCTCGCGGGGACCGCCGCCACCTGCTCGGGCGTACCCTCCGCGATGACCCGACCACCGCCGGACCCACCTTCCGGACCCATGTCGATGACCCAGTCGGCGTTCTTGATGACGTCCAGGTTGTGCTCGATCACGAGCACCGAGTTGCCCTTGTCGACGAGCGACTGGAGCACTGCCAGGAGCTTGCGGATGTCCTCGAAGTGCAGCCCTGTCGTCGGCTCGTCCAGCACGTAGATGGTCCGCCCCGTCGAGCGCTTCTGCAGCTCGCTCGCGAGCTTGACGCGCTGGGCCTCGCCACCCGAGAGCGTCGGCGCGGGCTGCCCCAGGCGCACGTAGCCGAGGCCGACCTCGGAGAGCGTCTTGAGGTGCCGCGAGATCGTCGGGACAGCGGCGAAGAACTCCGAGGCTTCCTCGATCGGCATGTCGAGCACGTCCGCGACGGTCTTGCCCTTGAAGTGCACCTCGAGCGTCTCGCGGTTGTACCGCGCACCGTGGCACACCTCGCACGGGACGTAGACGTCCGGCAGGAAGTTCATCTCGATCTTGATGGTGCCGTCGCCCGAGCACGCCTCGCAGCGGCCACCCTTGACGTTGAACGAGAACCGGCCGGGTGTGTAGCCACGGACCTTGGCCTCGCTCGTCTCGGCGAAGAGCTTGCGGACGTGGTCCCAGACCCCGGTGTAGGTGGCGGGGTTGGACCGCGGGGTGCGGCCGATGGGCCCCTGGTCGACGTGGACCACCTTGTCGAGGTTCTCGAGTCCCGTGATCCGGCGGTGACGACCCGCGACCTGGCGCGCCCCGTTGAGCTCGTTGGCGAGCACGGTGTAGAGGATCGAGTTGACCAGCGTGGACTTGCCCGAGCCCGAGACCCCGGTGACCGCGGTCAGGGTGCCGAGCGGGAAGCTCACGTCGATGCCCTCGAGGTTGTGCTCGCGCGCGCCGATGACCGTGACCCGACGGTCCTTGTCGACGGGGCGGCGGGCAGCGGGCAGCGGGATGCTGCGGCGGCCGGCGAGGTAGGCGCCCGTGACGGACTCGGGGGCCTCCAGGAGTCCCGCGTAGTCGCCCGAGTGGATGACGCGCCCACCGTGCTCGCCGGCGCCGGGGCCGATGTCGACGATCCAGTCGGCGGCCCGGATGGTGTCCTCGTCGTGCTCGACGACGATGAGCGTGTTCCCGAGGTCCCGCAGCCGCGTGAGGGTGTCGATCAGTCGGCGGTTGTCCCGCTGGTGCAGGCCGATGCTCGGCTCGTCGAGGACGTACAGGACGCCGACGAGCCCCGAGCCGATCTGGGTCGCGAGACGGATGCGCTGCGCCTCGCCACCCGAGAGGGTCCCGGCCGGACGCTCGAGCGAGAGGTAGTCCAGCCCGACGTCGAGCAGGAAGCCGAGGCGCGCGTCGATCTCCTTGAGGACCTCGGTCGCGATGGCCTTCTGGCGCGTCCCCAGCTCGAGCGAGCCGAGGAAGGCCGCGGCCTCGCGCAGCGGGAGCCGGCACACCTCGGCGATCGACTTGTCGCCGACCTTGACGGCGAGGACCTCGGGCTTGAGGCGCGTGCCCTGGCACACCGGGCACGGCGTCTCGCGCATGTACGCCTCGTACTTCTCCTTGGACCACTCCGACTCGGTCTCGCCGTGTCGACGCTCCAGGAACGTCACGACGCCCTCGAATCCGGTCGAGTACTGGCGCTCGCGCCCCCAACGGTTCTTGTACCGGACGTGCACCTCGTGGTTCTGCCCGTACAGCACGGCCTGCTGGGCGCGCTGGGGCAGTGCGCGCCACGGCACGTCCATGGAGAAGCCCAGGTCCGAGGCCAGGGCCGTCAGGACACGGGTGAAGTACTCCGAGGAGATCTGCGCCCAGGGCGCGACCGCTCCCTCGGCGAGGGACTTCTCGTCGTCCGGGACGACGAGGTCGGGGTCCACCTCGAGGCGGAAGCCGATGCCCGTGCACTCGGGGCACGCGCCGTAGGGCGCGTTGAACGAGAAGGTACGGGGCTCGATCTCGTCGAGCGTGAGCTCGTGGTCGTTGGGGCAGGCACGCTTCTCCGAGAAGCGTCGTTCGCGCTGCGGGTCGTCCGCGTCCGCGTCGACGAGCTCGACGACGACGAGCCCCCCGGCGAGCCCGAGCGCGGTCTCGACCGAGTCCGTGAGCCGGCGCTGGACGCCCTCGCGCGAGACGAGACGGTCGATCACGACCTCGATGTCGTGCTTGAGCTTCTTCTCGAGCGCGGGAGGGTCCGTGAGCTGGACGACCTCCCCGTCCACGCGGGCACGCGCGAACCCCTTGGACTGCAGCTCCTTGAAGAGCTCGCCGTACTCCCCCTTGCGCCCGCGCACCACGGGTGCGAGGACCTGGTAACGGGTCCCCTCGGGCAGCTCGAGGAGGCGGTCGACGATCTGCTGCGGCGTCTGGGCCTGGACCTTCTCCCCGCAGACCGGGCAGTGCTGGGTCCCTGCACGCGCGAAGAGCAGTCGCAGGTAGTCGTAGACCTCGGTGATGGTGCCCACGGTCGACCGCGGGTTGCGGTTGGTCGACTTCTGGTCGATCGACACCGCGGGCGACAGCCCCTCGATGAAGTCGACGTCCGGCTTGTCCATCTGCCCGAGGAACTGACGGGCGTACGCGGACAGCGACTCGACGTAGCGGCGCTGCCCCTCGGCGAAGATCGTGTCGAACGCGAGGGAGGACTTCCCGGAACCGGAGAGGCCTGTGAAGACGATGAGCTGGTCCCTCGGCAGGTCGAGGTCGACGTTGCGAAGGTTGTGCTCACGGGCACCAGCGATGACAAGGCGGTTGCTCACCGAAGCATCGTATGCCTCACCCCTGACATTCGCACACCTGTTCGACCACCGGTCGTCCGGCATCCGCCCCGAGCGCCCCGCCGACGACCACGGTCGTCCGCCCGGCACCTCCGTGAGCAGCGGCGTCACCCCCTCCCCCGGCGTGCCAGACTCGGCACGAGAGGCTCGTCACACAGGCGGCCGGTCGTCCGCGAGGACGACGACCAGCACAGCGAGGAGATCCGCGTGGGATACACCGGAGACGTCACGGTCGCAGGCCCGAGCGACCTGCGGGTCCTGGACGAGGTCGAGGTCCGCAAGCTCGCCGTCGGGCCGTCCGGGAACAACGCCTACCTCCTGACGTGCCGCAGGAGCGGCGCGCAGCTCCTCGTCGACGCGGCGGCCGAGCCCGACCGGCTCCTGGAGCTCGTCCGAGAAGGCTCCTCGACCGCCCGCCTCGACCTCGTCGTCACGACGCACCGCCACCTCGACCACGTCGGGGCGCTCGCCTCGATCGGGGCCGCGTCCGGCGCGCAGCTCGCGGCCGGGGCCCCCGACGCGGATGCCATCAGCGAGGCGACCGGCACCACCGTCTCGCGCCCCCTGCACGACGGCGACACGATCGTCCTCGGCCACCTCACGCTCGAGGTGGTCGCCCTGCGCGGTCACACCCCCGGGTCGGTCACGCTCGTCTACCGAGAGCCCGAGCACGCGAGCGCCCCGGGCGCGGTGCCCGGCCGCGCGCACCTGTTCACGGGGGACTCGCTGTTCCCGGGCGGGGTGGGGAGCACGTCGGACGACCCGGAGCGCTTCGCCCAGCTCTACGCAGACGTCACGACCCGGCTCTTCGACAGGTACGACGACGCCACGTGGGTGTACCCGGGCCACGGCGCCGACACGACCCTCGGGGCCGAACGACCCCACCTCGACGAGTGGCGCGAGCGCGGCTGGTAGCCCTCGTCGTCGGCGCTGCCTCCCCCGGACCTCGTCAGGGCCCGCCAGCGCCGCGTCCGTACCAGGGACGACCCCGTCGACCGGCCCCGCGCGCGATGGTGCTTCAATGTCGCCATGCCGATCTTCGCCGTGACCTACACCTACGCCGACAAGCCCGCCGTCCTGGACGAGTTCCGCCCCGAGCACCGCGCCTTCCTGCGCGGCCTGCTCGACGAGGGCACGCTGCTCGCCTCCGGGCCCCTCGCCCAGGACGCGGCGAACCCGGCCGGCGCCCTCCTGCTCGTCGACGCCCCGGACGAGGCGGCGGTCGCGCGCACGTTCGACGCCGACCCGTTCGCCCGGGAGAACGTCGTCACGCGTCGGACGGTCCGACCGTGGGCGCCCGTGATCGGGCCCTGGGCCGACCGCGCCTGACCTCTCACCGGAGCCCCGAGAGGGCGCCGCCACCCCCGTCCGTGAACGGACGACGGCCCGTCTCCCCGGAGG
>NZ_JBHUAD010000279.1:0-4622 GCF_042789955.1 Oerskovia sp. NPDC056781 | reverse complement strand
GACCCGTCCTGTGCAGGACGGGTCACCCTCCTCCGTGCGTCCGGCTCGCGGCAGTGCCGCTCCGATGCCCGACGGCGTAGCCTCCCCGAAGGCTCGCGTCACGTCGGGTGCGACCCGCCGAGGGCAACGCGCGCTCCTGCCGAGGGTGACGGCCCTGCCCGCCGAGGGTGACGCGCGCGCCTGCCGACGGTGACGGCGCTGCCGCCAGGGACGATGGGTCGGCGCGTTCCGCGGTCACCGTCGGCGTGGTGCGCCGTCACCGCCAGCGGGCTGCATGGTCACCGTCGGCCCGGAGGGAACCACGGGAACAGGGTGGAATCGCCGACACCCCGTCGGTCAAAGCACGACAAGGCGGGCACTCCGGGTGTCCGTGGTCCACCATGGACGTATGAGCCACCACGACGACCGCGGACCGGACAGCACGAACGACAGCGCCGAGCAGGCGGCGCTGCCCGCCACAGGCGACGAGCACCGTGCCGCTCCGGCCGTCCCCGCGGGCGCGGATCCCGCTCGGGACGACGACCCGCGCGGCGAGGAGATTCTCGAGTTCTGGGAGACCGCGCGCGTCCGTGCGGGGGAGGGCAAGGTGGGCGTCGTGACCGGTTTCGGGATCTCGGCGACCGTGCCGCCGCCCGCCTGGTCGTTCGGGGACAACCCCGCTCTCGCCGACGGTCTGCTCGCTGCGGTGCTGTCGGGTGACAAGACCGCGACCTCCTCGTCGCACTGGGAGTACGGCGACGACGTGCCGCTGCCGCTGGTCGGCGAGCTCTCGATCATCCTCGACGGCGACGGGCACCCGCGGGCGCTCATCCGCACGACGTCTGTCGAGGTCGTGCCGTTCGACCAGGTCACGGCCGACTTCGCGGCGGCCGAGGGCGAGGACGACCGGACGCTCGAGTCCTGGCGTGCCGGTCACCGGGAGTACTTCACGCGGGTCCTGGTGGGCCACGAGTTCCGTGAGGACATGCCCGTGGTCTGCGAACGGTTCGAGCTGCGGTTCCCGCGGCAGCGATGAGCCCCTCGCCGCAGGCCGACGTGCTCGCGCCTGCTCCGGGCCTGTTCGCCGACAGGCTGCGGGTCCTCGTCGTCGCGGCACACCCCGACGAGCCCGACGAGTATGTCGGCGGGACCGCTGCGAAGCTCGCGCAGGCGGGCCACGGCGTGAAGTTCCTGTCGTTGACGAACGGTGACGCCGGGCACCGGTCCATGCCGCGCAAGGCTCTTGCGCGCCGTCGGGCCGTCGAGGCGTACGCCGCGGCGCGGGAGCTGGGGGTGCAGGAGTACGAGATCCTCTCCGCCCACGACGGCGAGCTCGAGGCGAGCGTCGCGATGCGCCGGAAGGTCGTCGCCCGGATCCGCCGGTGGCAGGCTGACGTGGTCGTCGCGTTCCACGACGAGTGCCCCGGCCACCTCGACAACCGCGCAGCAGGGCGCCTCGTGCGTGAGGCGGTGGCCGTCGTCGGGCTGGCGAACGTCGTGCCGGACGTCCCTGCCCTGGAGACCCCTCCCGTGTGCCTGCTCATGCCCGACCACGACGCGCTCGCGCACCACCGCCACGACGTGGTGGTCGACGTGAGCAGCACCGTCGAGGCCAAGCTGCGTGCCTGCGCAGCCCACGCCTCGCAGTTCCTCGAGTTCGCGCCGTGGCAGCGTGGTCTGCTCGACCAGGTGCCGCCCGTGGGCGACTGGGGCAGGGTGCGGGAGTTCGTCCTCGAGCACTGGTCGCCGTACCTGCACACCCAGCCGGAGATGCGTGCCGCGGTCTCCGCCGCTGGGCTCGGCGCGGTCGGGGAGTTCGCCGAGTCGTTCCAGCTCGCGGGCTACGGACGGGACACGACGGCGACCGAGATGCGGGCGCTGTTGAGCCGCCCGGGGATCGGGTGAGGGTGCGGCGCGCGGGGTGAGCGGCACCGTCGGGCGTCGTGCGCGACCGGCGACGGGCGAGGGGGGTGAGCGGTGGTCGCCGTCCCAGGCCGCGACCACCGCCCGTCGGGGCAGCGAGAGGAGCTACCCCGAGTAGGAGGGCGCCGGAGCGCCGGTGGTCGCCGTGCCCGCGCGCACCGTCTGGGCCGGCACACCGTGCGCGCCGTGGTCCGAGGGGTGGGTCGAGACGCGGTCGAGGAGGAGTGCGCGGACGTCGGCCGCGACGACCGCCTGGGCGCCGCGGAGGACAGGGTCGGAGGGGGCGAGGGTCGGGGCGATCAGCGCCACGCCCTGCTCGGTGTCCGTGAGGTGGCTGCGGGTCACGTCGGCGAGGCGTTGCCCACCCGCGATGCACGTCGGGCCGCTGAGCACGACGAGGTGCGGCTCGACGACCGCCACGACCGGTTGGACGACGGTGGCGAGGCGGCGGCCGAAGTCCTCGACGAGCGCGACGACCGCCGGGCTGTCCGGGGCGGCGGTCATGGCTGCGAGGTAGTCGGCGTAGCTCTCTCCGGGGACGCCGTGCCGCTCGGCGAGCTCCTCGAACCGGCGGCCTCCCACGAGGTCCTGGAGGTTGACCGAGTGGTCGTCGTAGTCGCGGACGGTCACGGGCACGGGGAGGTAGCCGAGCTCGCCGGCGGCACCGGTGGCGCCGTGGTGGAGCCTGCCGTCGATGAGGGTCCCGAGACCGATGCCGCCGCCGATCCACAGCAGCGAGAAGCTCGCGTCGTCGCCCCGGCCGGCGTCGTGCTCGGCGATCGTGGCGAGGTTGACGTCGTTCTCGATGTGGACGGGGACGCCGAACTCCTGCTCGAGGAGCGAGCGGACGGCGAGGCGGGGCCATCCCGGCAGGTCGCCGACGAGCCAGAGGTCTCCGGTCGTCGGGTCGGCCGCGGCCTGGACCCCTGCGACGACCGCGCCGACCCGCTCGACGGGGACGCGGGCGTCGGCGCAGGCGGCGTGCCATGCGGCGCGGACGTCGCTCACTGCGGTGCGGTCGTCCGAGGTGGGCACCTCGGCGCCGCCGAGGACGGTCCCGTGGGCGTCGACGAGGCGGGCCTGGACCCCTCCGGGAAGGACGTCGAGCGCCAGCCCGACGACGACGTCGGTGCGTGCGGCGTACGTGACCGCCTGCGGGCCGCGTGCTCCTTGGACGGCCCCGGTGGGCTCGATGAGCCCGGCCGACTCCAGGCGCGCCACGATC
Source organism: Oerskovia sp. NPDC056781 (assembly GCF_042789955.1). Taxonomy (NCBI): domain Bacteria; kingdom Bacillati; phylum Actinomycetota; class Actinomycetes; order Micrococcales; family Cellulomonadaceae; genus Oerskovia; species Oerskovia sp. NPDC056781. Next base: position 1,495 of record NZ_JBHUAD010000279.1, on the reverse strand, counting down.
TGGGAGGATGTCGGACGGGAGACGCCGGTGAGGTCTCCGATCTGCGACCGGGTCATGGGGCCCGTGTCGAGCAGGAGCTCGAGCGCGGCGCGGTCGTTGATCGTGCGGAGCAATCCGGGGGTCCCCGGGACGTGCGTGCGGGACACGGCGTGATGGCCTCTCTGCCAGCATCTTAGGAAAGTTTCCTAAGAGTTGCGTACTCTGGCGGTTTGCGCAAGTCGACGCGCGGTCTGCGCCTACCACCATCGAGCGTCACGCGGGCCGGCACGGACACCATGGGAGCGCGACCAGCCGAGACGTCGACGCTCGGACCGCGAGATGACGCGGATCGCGGCGCTCGACCCGCCCACGGTGTGAGATGGGCGTCCCGAGGGCTGGCCCCGGAGCGTACGGTTCGAGCATGACGCGCAACATCGACTTGGCAGTGGTCGCCGGAGACGGCATCGGTATCGAGGTCGTCGAGCAGGGCCTCGCGGTCCTCGAGGCGGCCCTCTCCGGAACCGACGTCAAGGTCTCCACGACGCCCTTCGACCTCGGTGCGCGCCGTTGGCACGCGACCGGCGAGACCCTCACCGACGAGGACCTCGCGGCGATCCGCACGCACGACGCGATCCTCCTCGGTGCGATCGGTGACCCGACCGTCCCGTCGGGCGTCCTCGAGCGCGGTCTGCTGCTCAAGCTGCGCTTCGCTCTCGACCACTACGTCAACCTGCGTCCCGGCAAGCTCTACCCCGGCGTGAGGTCCCCGCTGGCGGACCCGGGCGAGATCGACTTCGTCGTCGTCCGCGAGGGCACCGAGGGCCCCTACGTCGGCAACGGCGGGGCGCTGCGCGTCGGCACGCCCCACGAGATCGCGACCGAGGTCTCCGTGAACACGGCCTTCGGCGTCGAGCGCGTCGTGCGCGACGCGTTCGCCCGCGCCCAGGCGCGTCCCCGCAAGCACCTGACGCTCGTGCACAAGCACAACGTCCTCGTCCACGCCGGTCACCTGTGGCGCCGCACGGTCGAGGCCGTCAACGCAGAGTTCCCCGACGTCACCACGGACTACCTGCACGTGGACGCCGCCACGATCTTCCTCACGACGAACCCGTCGCGCTTCGACGTCATCGTCACCGACAACCTGTTCGGCGACATCCTGACGGACCAGGCCGCCGCGATCACCGGCGGCATCGGCCTCGCGGCCTCGGCCAACATCAACCCCGACCGCACGGCCCCCTCCATGTTCGAGCCGGTGCACGGCTCGGCTCCCGACATCGCGGGCCAGGGCAAGGCGGACCCCACCGCCACGGTCCTGTCCGTCGCGATGCTGCTCGACCACCTCGGCCTCGCCGAGGAGTCGCAGCGCGTCGAGGCCGCGGTCGCCGCGGACCTCGCCGAGCGGGGGACCCGAGTACGGTCGACGGCCGAGGTGGGGCGCGAGCTCGCCGCCCGCGTCGCCGGCTGATCGGTCCTTCCGACCTGCCGTCGCGCCGCCGTCGGGCCCCTGCTCAGGGGC
>NZ_JBHUAD010000278.1:0-4622 GCF_042789955.1 Oerskovia sp. NPDC056781 | reverse complement strand
CCTCACGACGGAGAGGTGGCCGCCCGGGGCGCGCTCCGTCGTCGGGCACCTCACGGCTCCGTGAGCGCCTCCTCGAGGCGGTCCAGGAGACCCACCTGCCCCGCGACCACCAGCTCGCGCGCCCGCGCGAGCGGCACCCACGCGACCCGGTCCAGCTCCGGGAACGTCGCCCGGCGGCCCGAGCGCGGCGGCCACTCCATCTCGAACGAGTTGCTCACCGCGGTGCTCACGTCGAAGTCGGCCCGGCGCGCCCACGCCCGGACCGTCTTGCCCGCGCGCTGCCGGACCTCACCCAGGTCGACCTCGGGACCGTCGGGCGGCGGCGAGCCCAGCTCCTCGCCGAACTCGCGGACCGCGGCGTCGTGAGCGTCCTCGTCGGAGGCGTGCTCGCCCTTGGGGATCGTCCATCCCCGCTCGTCCTTCCGGGCCCACAACGGCCCGCCCATGTGGCCGAGCAGCACCTCGGCCGCGCCGTCGTCCGCGACCCGGTAGAGCAGGAGCCCCGCGCTCGTGACCACGGCTCAGTACACCGCCGGGCGGGCCTGGAGCTCGGCGAGCACCGCAGGGTCCTGCAGGTTCATCCACGCGATGACGTCCTGGTACGTCGCGCAGATCGTCTCTGGCTTGCCGCACACCTCGAGCATGAAGTCCTTGGCCGCCGGGTTGAACGCGTTGCCGCTCCACTGGTTGAAGTGGTTCGCCACGAGCACCGGCGCGCGGTTGCCCGTGAAGGCCGCGTCGTACATGTGGCGGTACGTGTCGAGGACCGCGGCCCGGATCTCCGGGGCCCGCTCCGGCTGGTTCTTCGCCTTGTTGAACTTGTACCAGAAGTTGTAGTCCATGGCCATGACGCTCCCGAGCGTCGGCGAGCTCGTGGTCTGCATGCGGAACTCCCACACGCCGTACTCCTGCTTGGGCCACGCGATGCCGCTGCCCGGGATCGACGAGTCGTACGTCAGCCCGTGCGCCGCCCACGCGGGGGCGATCTGGTCCCAGGTCCCCTCGAGGCACGGTGTCCGGCCGCCCTTGACCTCGGACGCGGGGATCGCGAGCGGCGGCGTGCCCTGCAGACCGTCGATCTCCTGCCACCCGTTCCAGAACCCGAAGAACTGGTCGAGCTCGCTGTTCCAGTCGGCCGTGGACCACGACGCCCCGCCCGGCGGGTTGTCGGCGCAGAAGTGCCCGTTGTAGTGCGTCCCGATCTCGTGCCCCTCGAGGTACGCCGCGTTGAGGTCACCCACGAGCGTCGTCACGGTCGCCGCGTCGCCCCCGAAGCTCACCGACGCCTTTCCCGTCGGGTGCCCCGGACCCGTGTAGGCGTCGCGGTGCTCGTCCGTGAGCAGATAGATGCCCGTGAGGAACCCCGTGAACCGCGCGTCGACCTGTGCCGCCGCCTCGCGGAACTCGGTCCAGCGGTCGTGCCATCCGGCACCGTCGAACGAGAAGATGACGAACTGCGGCGGGTTCTCGCCCGGTGCGAGCCTCGTCATGGGCACGTTCGACGCGGCACGTGTCGGAGTCGGGGTGGGCGTGGGCGTCGGTTTCGGGCTGGGAGTCGGGGTGGGGGCCGGCGTGGGCCGCTCTGACGGCGAGGCGCCCGCGGAGGGGCGCTCCGGCGTCGGGCCCGGGGACGCCGAGGGCGATCCCGTGCACCCCGCGACCACCGCCAGGGCGGCCACCGCGACCCCCGCACCGAGCGCCGCGCGGCGCAGTCCTCCGACAGGTCGGGTCGAGCTCCACGACACGGGCAGTCCCTTCTGCGTGCGGGCAGTGCCCTCACGCTAGGGGATGCGGGGCCGAGGCGCCCGGGCGGCGGGGTCGTCGTGCGGGTGAGTCCGCTCAGGGCTCCGGGACGTCCTCGAACACGCTGCCCGGGTTGCGCATCAGCGCCGCACGGTCGAGCGGCCACACCTTCGCGACGGCGGTCCCCACCACGTTCTCCATGGGCACGAACCCCTGCCCCGGCTTGTCGGTGTTGTAGCGCGAGTCGCCCGAGTTCTGGCGGTTGTCCCCCAGGACGAAAAGGTGCCCCTCGGGAACCGTCACGTCGAACGGGATCTCGCTCGGGGCCGAACCCGGCTTGACGTACGTCTCGTCGATCGGCACACCGTTGACCGAGACCCGACCCTGCGCGTCGCAGCACGTCACGTGGTCCCCCGGCAGGCCGACGACCCGCTTGATGAGGTGCTCGTTCGCGTCCACCGGACGGATGCCGATGAACGTCAGGAACGTCTCCCCCGCCTTGACCAGGCCCGTCGACTCGTCCTGCGGCTGGCTCGCGAGCCAGCCGCCCGGGTCCTTGAAGACCACCACGTCGCCACGGTGCACGTCGAGGAACCGCGGGACCAGGCGCGACGCCAGGACCCGGTCGTCCTTGATGAGCGTGTCCTCCATCGACTCGCTCGGGATCACGAACGGCTGGACCAGGAACGTCTTGATGAGGAACGAGATGATCAGCGCCGCCACGACAATGATGCCGACCTCGCGAACGAACGACCAGCGGCGGCGGGTGGGGGCGGGGTCGTGATCCGTCCCGCGCTCCGCGTCGTGGTCGCCGGGCTGCTGGGGCGTGGCCGGGGCGGTCGGGTCCGCCGGGTCCGGTGCCGGCCGCGCGGGGAAGACCGAGTCGACGTCGGGGGCTGCGGCGAACGCACCGGACGGTCTCGGCTGGTCGTCTGCGCTGTCTGCGTCGTTCGAGGTCACGGGGACACTCTTCCACCGATGGGCCCGACCGGCCGGTTCATCTCGGGCGGACCGGACATGTCGCGACAGGGCGAGCTTCTGCGGCGACGGGCGACGGGGTCCGACGACACCCCTACGCCTCGGTCAGAGGTACTGCCCGACGTCTGCCTGAGGCTTCCACCGTCCCGACGTGGCGACGTCTCGCAACGCCCGCTCGTCGAACGACGTCCCCAGCTCGAGCACCGCCCGGCGCGCGACCTCGCGCAGGTCCGAGCCCGTGCACCCGTCGAGGAGACGTGCGGTCGCCCCGAGGTCGAGGTCCAGGCCGAGCGGGTCGAGGTACCGCTCGAGGATCGCGACCCGCTCGGTCACGCCCGGCCGGGGCAGCGCGAGGATCGTGTCGAAGCGCGCGGTGCGCTGGGCGGCCGGGTCGATCGACGCGGGATCGTTCGTCGTCGCGATCGTGAAGACGTCGGAGAGCTGCTTGATGCCGTCGAGCGCCCCGAGGAAGTCCGCGAGCGCCTCCGGGTTGGACGCCTTCTCGCGGTGGCCGATGATGAGGTCCACGTCCTCGAGGATGACGACCAGCGGGCCGAACGTCTCCCCCTCGTCGTACACGTCACGGATCGCGCTGCGCATGGTGGCCGCGTCCGCGAAGATCACCGTGAACTCGCCCTTGAGCTCGGACGCGAGGACGCGCGCGAGGTGCGTCTTGCCGACGCCGGGAGGCCCGGCGAGGAGCAGCCCCCGGGTCGTCCCCAGCCCCAGGCTCCGCATGAGGTCGCGCTTCGACGTGGCGGCGTCGACAAAGACGTCCACCTCGCGCCACAGGGAGTCCGGCAGGACCAGCGTCGAACGGTCGACCGACTCGGCTGCCGAGACGGACAGGACGACCGAGTGGTCGGCGAAGCTCGCCTCGAGGACGCGCGAACGGTACGGGTTGAGCTCGCCGCGGGCGAGCGCCAGGAGCTCGTGCATGACGTCCTGCGCCTGCGCGCGGTCCTCGGTGCGGGAATAGACCTTGAGCTCGCGCGAGTAGGACTCGTTGTCGATCGCGAGGCAGAGCGGCACCTGTGCGATCGAGCCGGGCGGGAAGTGCGCGACGAGCCGAGCGGGCACCATGTGCTCGGCGACGGTCCCGATCTGGAGCGGTGCCCACGTCGGCGGTTCGCCGTCCCCCGGGCCGCCGACCTCCGTGACGCCGTGGCGCTGCATCCGGTCGCCGAGCACGTGCCCGAGGACGGCGATCCCCGTCGTGGACGCCACGTGGTCGACCGCGACGAGCCCCGTCTGAGGGACACCGATGCGTCGGGCCGCCCACGCCTTCTGGCTCACCGTCTCGGACTCGCCGGAACCGAGGAGGAGCCCGAGGGTGCGCAGCGCGTCGAGCGTCGTCGAGTCTGCGTCCCCGAGGATCCGCTCGTACTCGTCGTAGTCGTGCATCAGGTCTCCCGCGGTGGTCGTCGCGGGACTCTCCCGGCCGGTACATCCTGCCGGACGGCAGGTCGGGACGTCGTCGGTTTTTGCGGGTGTCAGGGCCGACCTCGCCGCGACACCCCGGGTGGGTGGCGGGTGGTGGTGAGGCAGCGTCGACAGTTGTCGGCGGACCCCGAAGCAGAGACCCCGCCTCTACCCCGGCCCGCCCCAGACCTTCGATGAGCACTCGGGAACGACGAAGGGCCCCGACCACTGGTCGGGACCCTTCGTGCTTGCGGTAGCGGTGAGATTCGAACTCACGGTGGACTTTCACCCACACACGCTTTCGAGGCGTGCTCCTTAGGCCACTCGGACACGCTACCCAGCCGGGAAGTCCCGGCTGCAGAAGGATACCCGCTCAGGGCGTGAGGACCGAATCGGACGCCGAACGCCGCGAGCCGGGGCCCGCCGTCGGGCACGAGGTAGACCCGTGTGCGCGAGGTAGACCTCCCGGAGTCCTACCT
>NZ_JBHUAD010000277.1:0-4643 GCF_042789955.1 Oerskovia sp. NPDC056781 | reverse complement strand
GATCCGCAGAGATCAGGGGCATCTACTCACTTCTCGGTGGAGGTCGGGCGTGCGGGCCGGCTCAGGCCAGCCGCCACACCCCGACGCCGGGGCCGTCGCCGCCCGCCAGCTCGAGAGCGTCGGCGGTCACGCGCAGGCCCAGGTTGCCGTACAGCTGCTCGGCGTCGGCGCCCGTGAGCAGGTGCCGCGGCAGGCGCGCCCCGTCCCACGCGTCCCGCGCCACGACGACGAGCACGCGCTCGTCGAGCGTCTCGCGCAGATACGCGACGGCGTCGTCGTCGACCACGAGCCAGCGCAGCCCGCCCTCGCGGAGCGCCCGGCTCCCCCGGCGCAGCGCGACGAGCCGTCGGTAGACCTCGAACGTGTCGCCGTCCCAGCGGTCCGGGCGGTCCCACGGCATGGGCACGCGTGCGTGCTCGCCGTTGGTGCCCGTGAGCCCCACCTCGTCGCCCGCGAACATCACGGGCGTGCCGGGGTAGGTCAGCAGGAGCGTCGCGGCGACCTCGACCATCTCGGCCGAGCCCACGATCGAGCGCAGGCGCGGGGTGTCGTGGGACCCGAGCATGTTCCACTGGTGCGAGGTGACCGACCACGGCAGCACGGCGTCGAAGTCGCGCATGGTCTCGACCATGCTGCGCCCGCCGCGGCGCGGCGTCGTGACGGGCAGCCCGAGGAACGGGACGGTCGAGTCGTGCGGCGCGAGCCACGTCCAGATCGGGCGCGTGAACGCCGAGTAGTTCATGTTGGCGTGCCAGCCGTCACCCGCGAGGTCGAGCGAGGCGTCGTGGAAGTGCTCGCTCACCAGGACCGCGTCGGGGTTGATCGCGGCCATGGTCGCGCGGATCCGCCGCGCGATCTCGAGCGTGCGGTCCTCGTCGGCGTAGCGGCCCGTCATGTTCGCGACGTCGATGCGCCACCCGTCGAGCGCGAAGGGTTCGCCCAGGTAGCGCCCGACGACGGAGCCCGGCCCGTCGATCATCCTCGCCCCGAGCGTGGGCGAGCCGTAGTTGAGCTTGGGGAGCGACGCGTGCTCGAGCCAGCCCACGTACCCGGGCTCGTCCGGCGTCCAGTAGAACCAGTCCCGCTCGGCGCTCGACTCGTCGGCGTGCGCGCGCTCGAACCACTCGTGGCCCGCGCCCGTGTGGTTGGTCGTCAGGTCGCCGAGCAGCCGCATGCCGCGCGCGTGCACGGCCCGCGAGAGCGACGCGTACGCCTCGTCGCCGCCCAGCACCGGGTCGACGTGGTCGAAGGTGCTCGCGTCGTAGCGGTGGTTGGAGCGCCCCGGGAAGACCGGGGTCAGGTAGACCGTCCCGACGCCGAGCGCCTGGAGGTGGTCGAGGTGCTCCTCGATCCCCCGCAGGTCACCGCCGTAGTACTGCGTCCCGACGCCGGGCCCGGCCGCGAGCGGCTCGTCGTCCCAGCCGGCGGGCTGCGCCCAGTCCGGGACCGGCCGTGAGTCCGCCTCTGCCGAGCGCGCGAACCGGTCCGAGAACACCTGGTAGACGACGCCGTCGCCCATCCAGGACGGTGCGGGTGGGTGCACGGTCAGGCGGAAGTCCGCGGCGTCGGGCACGTCCCGGTCGAAGACCCCGCGCCCGTTGAGCCACCGGTACCCGCCCGGGACGTCCAGGAAGAACCGGTAGCTCGTGACCGGGTTGTGGACCAGGACGTCGGCCACGTACCAGGACTCGTGCTCGTCCTGCCGGTCGAGCCGGGCCTCCGCCAGGCGCGGCTCGCCGTCGCGCACGGTCCGCAGCCACACGGCCCGGACCTGCGCGTCGGCACCGCCGGGAACCCGTGGCACGCGCACCCTGACCGGGACCACGTCCCCGAGGGCGGGCGTGCCGCCGGGGACGTAGACCTCGGAGCCGTCGTGGTGCGCGGCCAGGGCGACCACCTCGCGAGGCGAGGCGGCTCTCCCGGCGGACGTGGCGTCGTCGGGCGTGGTGGTGCTCACGGGTCAGCCCTTGACGGAGCCGGCCGTCAGGCCGCCCACGATGTACTTCTGCAGGTAGAGGAACAGCGCCAGCACCGGGAGCGTCGAGATGACCGCGCCTGCGGTGAACAGGCCCCAGTTCGCCTCGCGCAGCGACGAGACCCACCCGTACAGGCCGACCGCGAGCGTCCAGTTGGCCTCCGAGGTCAGCACGATGCGGGCGATCATGAACTCGCCGTACGTGCTGATGAAGGACAGCAGCGCCACGACGGCCAGGATCGGCGCCACCAGGCGCAGGATGATCGTCCAGTAGATCTGGGCGTGCGTCGCGCCGTCGAGCTTCGCGGCCTCGTCGAGCTCGCGCGGGACCGTGTTGAAGAACCCGTACATGAGGAACGTGTTCACGCCCAGCGCGCCACCGAGGTACACGCAGATCAGCGCCAGCTTGCTGTCCAGGCCGAGGGCGGGGACCACGTCGCCGAGGCTCAGGAGCAGCAGGAAGATCGCGATGAACGCGAGCATCTGCGGGAACATCTGGATGATGAGCAGCGAGGTCAGGCCCGTGCGGCGCCCCGTGAAGCGGAACCGCGAGAACGCGTACGCCGCGGCGGCGCCCATGAGCACGGTGCCGACCGACGTCGCGACCGCGATCACGAGCGTGTTGAGCATCCACGTCCAGAACAGCGAGTCGCCGAGCTCCGCGTAGTTCACCGAGCTCACGTCGGCGAAGAGCGTGTTGGAGCCCGTGAGGGTGCCGTTCTCCGACAGCGACGCCGACAGGACGTAGACCAGCGGGAACGCCGAGAACACGACCGCGACGACGCCCACGAGGTGACGCCAGCCGAGCTCGCTGAACCAGCGGCCTGGCTTCATGCGCGTGCGGCCCTCGGGACCGGACGCACGGCCGGAGGGCGAGCCCGCCGAACCGACGGGGGCGGAGACAGAGGTGGTCGCCATGTCAGTTGATCTCCTCGAACTTGCGGGTGCTCCGGAAGGCCAGGGCAGAGATGGTGCCGACGATCACGAAGATGACGATCGACAGCGCGCTCGCGAGCCCGAAGTTCTTCGGAGCCGACCCGTCGACCCCGGAGATCTGGTAGACCATCGAGATCAGGATGTCGGTGTGCCCCAGCGGGACCGAGGCGTCCCCGAACCGTGGACCACCCCCGGTGAGCATGTAGATGAGCGTGAAGTTGTTGAAGTTGAAGGCGAACGACGAGATCAGCAGCGGCGCGGTCGAGATGAGCAGCAGCGGCAGCGTGACCGAGCGCCACGTGCGCCAGCGACCGGCGCCGTCGATCTTCGCGGCCTCCATGACGTCCGACGGCAGCGACTGCAGCGCGCCCGTGCAGATCAGGAACATGTAGGGGAAGCCCAGCCACAGGTTCACGAAGAGCACCGAGAGCTTCGCGAGCACCGGGTCGGTGAGCCACGGGATCTCCGCCCCACCCAGCAGGACCTCGTTGATGAAGCCGAACCGCGTGTTGAGCAGACCCGACCACAGCAGCGCCGCGAGGAAGCCCGGGATCGCGTACGGAAGGATCATGAGCACCCGGTAGATCTTGCGACCGCGCATGCGCACGTCGTTGAACGTGATCGCGAGGAACAGGCCCAGCAGGAACGTGGTCGCCACGGACCCGATCGCGAAGACGAACGTCCACGCCAGGATCTTGACGAAGGGCTGCGCGTAGCGCCCGTCGGAGAAGGCCGTGACGAAGTTGTCGAACCCGACCGCCACGCGCCACCCGACGGCGAGCGTCGTGCCGTCCGCGGCCTCGAACTGGCCGTCGTCGTTGGGGGTGTAGACGGTCCCGGTCGTCGTGTCCGTCATGGTGTCGGCCGCGTCGTCGTACTCGAGCGTCGAGGTGTAGACGAAGCCCGTCATCGCGTCCGGCGTGCGGATCGACCCGTCCTCCGGGTCGTCGGACACGGGCACGCGGAGGTTCGTGACCTCCTCCTGGCGCTGGAGCACCTGGCCGCGCTCGAGGACCGTGTACCCGGGGACCTCGGTCGCGCGGCCTGCCTCGACCGTCGCGTCCTCGACCACTGTCAGGGGCTGCTCGGCCGAGCCGACCTCGACGTCGCCGTCGGGAGTGACGATCGCGAAGGCGAGCGTGCCGCCGTCCTCGACGACCGTGAGCGGGGCCGACTCCGACCCCTCGACGCGGCGCTCGTTCTGGACGAGCAGGGCCTCGATCGCCTGCTCCTTGGTCGAGTTGTGCCCCGTGCCGTAGTTGGTGAAGGCGATGTAGCCCGTGTAGGCCACCACGAAGATCTGGTAGGCCAGCAGGAAGATCAGGCCCGGCAGGATGTACTTGAGCGGCAGCGCACGCTTGGAGAAGTAGACCCAGTTGGCTGCGACCAGCATGGCCGCCGACGCGGCGAGGATGCCGTACGACTCTGCCGTCCACGCGGACCAGACCACGTACACGCCCAGCGCGTCGATGACGGCCATGAGAGCGAGCTTGGCGAAGAACCCGGGGCTGTAGTTCCGGGCGTGCGACCCGTCGCGGTCCCGGCGCGGGCGTTCCCGGCGCGGCCCCTCGGGCGGCCCGGAGTCCTCCGGAGCGCCGACGGCGGTGTCGGTGGGCGTGATCTGTGGGGCGGACATCGAGCCTCCGTAGTCGTGCGACACGGGTACCGGCCCGCGTCATGGGGCTGGCGCAGCGCCGATCGTGCGGGCTGCGCCGACGACCCGCGGCCGTGG
>NZ_JBHUAD010000276.1:0-4703 GCF_042789955.1 Oerskovia sp. NPDC056781 | reverse complement strand
GCTCCTGGGACGTCCGTGAGGACGGACGCCAGACGACGAGAGGGAGAACCGTGACCGTGCACCACAGCGCAGCACCAGCACCCGTCCGCGAGCTGTCGGAGGCAGGTGTCTCCATCTGGTTGGACGACCTCTCCCGAGAACGGCTGCGCAGCGGCGGGCTCGCCGACCTCATCACCTCCCGCGCCGTCGTCGGCGTCACGACCAACCCCACGATCTTCGCGGGCGCGCTCGCCACGGGCGACGCCTACGACGCGCAGCTCGCCGAGCTCGCCGCCGCCGGGACCGACGTCGAGGCCGCGGTCGAGCGGATCACGACGGACGACGTGCGCGCCGCGGCCGACGTCCTGCGCCCCGTGTACGACGCGACCGACGGCGTCGACGGGCGCGTGTCGATCGAGGTCGACCCGCGCCTGGCGCGCGACGCCGACGGCACGGTCGCGACCGCAGTGCGCCTGTGGGAGACGGTCGACCGCCCCAACGTCCTCATCAAGATCCCCGCGACCGTCGAAGGGCTCGACGCGATCGAGCGAACCCTGGCACGCGGCATCAGCGTCAACGTGACGCTCATCTTCTCCCTCGCCCGCTACCACCAGGTCATGGACGCGTTCCTGTCCGGCGTGGAGCAGGCGCGCGACGCCGGGCACGACGTGACGCGCATCGCGTCGGTCGCGTCGTTCTTCGTCTCGCGCGTCGACTCGGCCGTCGACTCCGCCCTGACGGCGATCGGGACCCCCGAGGCCCACGACCTGCGCGGGCGCGCCGCGATCGCCAACGCGAGGCTCGCGTACGAGGCCTACGAACAGGTCGTCCAGACCGACCGCTGGCGCACCCTCGAGGCCGCTGGCGCCCACCCGCAGCGCCCTCTGTGGGCCTCGACGGGCGTCAAGAACCCCGACTACCGCGACACCATGTACGTCGACGAGCTCGTCGCCCCGGGCGTCGTGAACACCATGCCGCAGACCACGCTCGACGCGTTCGCCGACCACGGCGTCGTGCTCGGGAACACCGTCGCGGGCACGTACACGGCCTCGCGCTCGGTCCTCGAGACCATCGAGTCGTTCGGCGTCTCGCTCGTCGAGGTCACCCAGCGCCTCGAGGACGAGGGCGTCGAGAAGTTCGAGGCGAGCTGGTCCGACCTGCTCGCGACCGTCGAGGACGGCCTGGCCCGCGCGGCCGGCGACGCGTCGTGACCCGCTCCTTCCACCCGGGGCCCACGACGGCCGACACGGTCGTGGACGTCCTCCGGGCACGCCCCGACCACCGCCTAGGCTCTACCCCGGTCCGCAGGACGGACCTTTCGACCATTCCAGCCCACGCCGACGAGAACGGTGACATCAGTTGAGACCGGCAAAGATCAGCGCAGAGCACAACCCGCTGCGCGACCCGCGTGACCTTCGACTCCCCCGCATCGCCGGGCCCTGCGGCCTGGTGATCTTCGGCGTCACGGGCGACCTCGCCCGCAAGAAGCTCATGCCCGCCGTGTACGACCTCGCCAACCGCGGGCTGCTCCCGCCCGGCTTCGCGCTCACGGGCTTCGCCCGGCGCGACTGGGAGGACCAGGACTTCGCCCAGGTCGTCCACGACGCCGTCAAGCAGTACGCACGCACGCCGTTCCGCGAGGCGACCTGGAAGCAGCTCGCCGAGGGCATCCGCTTCGTCCAGGGCGAGTTCGACGACGAGCAGGCGTTCGAGCGCCTGCGTGCCACGGTCGAGGACCTCGACAAGGAGCGCGGCACGGGCGGCAACCACGCGTTCTACCTGTCGGTCCCCCCGAGCGCGTTCCCGCTGGTCTGCGAGCAGCTCTCGCGATCGGGTCTGTCGAAGTCGAGCGAGGACGCCTGGCGTCGCGTGGTCATCGAGAAGCCGTTCGGTCACGACCTGCACAGCGCTCGCGAGCTCAACGACGTGGTCTCGAAGGTCTTCGACCCCGACTCGGTCTTCCGCATCGACCACTACCTGGGCAAGGAGACCGTCCAGAACATGCTGGCGCTGCGGTTCGCCAACCAGCTCTACGAGCCCATCTGGAACGCGAACTACGTCGACCACGTCCAGATCACCATGGCCGAGGACATCGGCATCGGCGGACGTGCGGGCTACTACGACGGGATCGGCGCGGCACGCGACGTCATCCAGAACCACCTCGTCCAGCTCCTCGCGCTCACCGCGATGGAGGAGCCCGTGTCGTTCGACGCCGAGTCGCTGCGGGCCGAGAAGCTCAAGGTGCTCTCGGCCGTGCGCCTCCCCCGCGACCTGGGGCGTCACACCTCCCGCGGCCAGTACTCGGCCGGGTGGCAGGGCGGCGAGGAGGTCGTCGGGTACCTCGAGGAGGACGGCATCTCGCCCGACTCCACGACCGAGACGTTCGCCGCGATCCGCGTCGACATCGACAACCGCCGCTGGGCCGGGGTGCCGTTCTACCTTCGCACGGGCAAGCGCCTGGGCCGGCGCGTGACGGAGATCGCCGTCGTCTTCAAGTCGGCCCCGCACCTGCCGTTCGAGTCCTCCGCGACGTCCGAGCTCGGCAAGAACGCGCTCGTCATCCGGGTCCAGCCCGACGAGGGCGTCACGATCCGCTTCGGCGCGAAGGTCCCCGGCACCGCCATGGAGGTCCGCGACGTCACGATGGACTTCGGCTACGGGCACGCGTTCACCGAGTCCTCCCCCGAGGCCTACGAGCGCCTCATCCTCGACGTCCTGCTGGGCGACCCGCCGCTGTTCCCGAGCCACGAAGAGGTCGAGCTCTCCTGGAAGATCCTCGACCCCATCACCGCGTACTGGGAGTCCAAGGGCACGCCGGACGCCTACCGCTCGGGGACGTGGGGCCCCGGGTCGGCCGACGAGATGATGGCCCGCGACGGTCGCACCTGGCGGCGACCGTGACCGCGACCGCACCGATCTCCCACCTGTCCCGGATCCCCAGCCGGACCTCGAACTGGAGCCTCACCTCATGATCATCGATCTCCCCGAGACGACGACCAATGCGGTCAACAAGCGCCTCGTGAAGCTGCGCGACGAGGGCGGCGCCGTGGCCCTCGGCCGCGTCCTGACCCTCGTCGTCCTGGCCGAGGAGGCCGACGTCGAGGACGCGGTCGCCGCCGCCAACGGCGCCTCGCGCGAGCACCCGTGCCGTGTCGTGGTCGTCGCGCCCGCGAACAAGCGCACCGCGGCCCGGCTCGACGCCCAGATCCGCATCGGCGGCGACGCGGGCGCCAGCGAGGTCATCATCCTGCGCCCCTCGGGCCCGCTCGTCGCGCACACCGACACCCTCGTGATGCCCCTCCTGCTGCCCGACGCACCGATCGTGGCCTGGTGGCCCCGGGAGACGCCCGACAACCCGTCGGCGGACCCGGTCGGGCAGATGGCCCACCGCCGCATCACCGACGCCGTCAACGCGGGCAAGTCGCTCCAGACGCTCCAGCGCCTGAGCAGGAGCCACCACCCGGGCGACACGGACCTCGCGTGGACCCGCGTGACCCTGTGGCGCGGCCTCATCGCGGCGGCGCTCGACCAGCCGCCGTACGAGTCCGTCACGGCCGTCGAGGTCGAGGGCGAGGAGCACCACCCCTCGGTCGACGTCCTCGCGGCCTGGCTCGCCCAGCAGCTCAAGTGCCAGGTCAAGCTGGTCCGCCGCCGCGGCGTCTCGGGCATCACGAAGGTGACCCTCGAGCGCAAGGGCGGCGCGATCGTGCTGTCCCGGCCCGACGGCCGCATCGTGACGCTGACCCAGCCGGGCCAGCCGGACCGACGCATCTCGCTGCCGCTGCGCCAGCTCGAGGAGTGCCTGACCGAGGAGCTGCGCCGCCTCGACCCCGACGAGGTCTACGGCGAGGTCCTCACCAAGGGTCTCGCGAGGATCGGCGAATGACGGCCGAGGCAGGGGCCGACGCCCGCGCTCACGGGGCGCGCCTCGTCGTCGTGCACCCCGACGCGGGCGTCCTCGCCGAGGGCGTCGCGGCCCGGCTGCTGACCCGCATCCTCGACATCCAGTCCGTCCGCACGCCCGTCCACGTCGTCCTCACAGGCGGCACGGTCGGGATCAGGTCGCTCGCGGCGGTCGCCGCACACCCCGTGCGCGACGCGGTCGACTGGACCGGCGTGCACCTGTGGTGGGGCGACGAGCGCTTCCTGCCGACGGGCGACCCCGAGCGCAACGAGACGCAGGCACGCGAGGCCCTCGTCGACCACCTGCCGAACCTGCCGCCGCAGAACGTGCACGTGATGCCCGCGCCGGGCGACGGCGTCGGGACCCCCGAGGAGTCGGCCGCACTCTACGCGGACGAGCTCTCGCGCTTCACGCCCGACGGCGGCGCGCACCTCGCGTTCGACGTCCTCCTGCTGGGCATGGGCCCGGACGGGCACGTCGCGTCGCTCTTCCCCGGGAACGCGGCCCTCGGCGCCGAAGGGGCGACGACCGGGGTGCACGACTCCCCCAAGCCGCCGCCCGAGCGCGTCTCCCTGACGTTCTCCGCGATCCAGGCGGCCCAGGAGGTCTGGGTCGTGGCCGCGGGAGCGGAGAAGGCCCCCGCGGTCGCCTCCGCCCTGGCGGGCGACCCGGTGACGACGACCCCGGCGGCCGGCGCCCTGGGCACGCAGCGCACGCTGTGGCTCGTCGACGTCGCGGCGAGCCAGCACCACGCGCTGAGCCGCTGAGCCGCTGCGGATACGGCGGACGGCGGCGGAAGCCGACGACAGCACAGCGGGCC
>NZ_JBHUAD010000275.1:0-4731 GCF_042789955.1 Oerskovia sp. NPDC056781 | reverse complement strand
TCGCTGCCCCGGACCCGGCCCCGCCCACCGGGTTCAGCGCGAGCACGCGTCGTGGGTGGTAGAACAGTCAGGTGACGGACACCGCCGACTTCCCGCCCGACGACTTCTCCCGCGAGATCCCCCAGCCCGCCGGGTGGCTGAGCGCGGAGGACCTCGCGGCCGCACGCTCCCACCTCCCCCTCGTGTACGTCGACGCGATCCCGGTCCGGGTCGACGACTCGGGCGACGTGGTCGCCGTCGGGCTGCTGCTGCGCGTGACGCCCGAGGGGCAGATGACCCGGGCGCTCGTGTCGGGGCGCGTGATGTACCACGAGCGGATCCGCGACGCGCTGCTGCGGCACATCGAGAAGGACCTGGGTCCCGTAGCCCTGCCCCACGTCCCGGCGTCCCCGCAGCCCTTCACGGTCGCCGAGTACCTGCCCACGCCCGGCATCACCGGGTACCACGACCCCCGCCAGCACGCGGTCTCGCTCGCGTACGTCGTCCCGGTCTCGGGCGACTGCCAGCCGCAGCAGCAGGCGCTCGAGCTCGCTTGGCTCACGCCCGAGCAGGCGTGCAGCGACCAGGTGCAGCTCGAGATGCACGGCGGGCAGGGCACTCTCCTGCGACAGGCCATGGCATACGTCGGCCGGCTGTCGTGACCTCGGCCCCGGTGACGGCGTCGTCGGGCCGAGGCGTGGGCGACCGCCTGCGCGGACCGACCGCGGCCCGCTGGTGGCACGGCGTCGTCGCGGCCATGGCGCTCGTCGGCGTCGTCTGGGAGCTCTTCGGCACGCTCGGGCGCGGACCTCTCCCGGGCGACACGACGACGGATCTCGTCGTCCACTTCTTCAGCTACTTCACGATCCTGTCGAACGTCCTGGTCGCCGTCACGTGCGCGCTGCTGCTCGTGGACCCGCTTCGCGACGGGCGGGTGTTCCGCGTCGCGCGGCTCGACGCGCTGCTGTGCATCGCCGTGACCGGCATCGTCTACAACACGGTCCTCGCCGGGCTCCAGGAGCTGAGCGTCGCCGGGATGTTCACGAACCTGCTGCTGCACCAGGCCGGACCGCTGCTCGCGGTCGTCGGGTGGCTCGTCGTGGGGCCGCGACCGCGCATCGACACCGCGACGATCTGGTGGTCGGTCCTCGCGCCGCTCACGTGGATCGTCTACATCTTCGTGCAGGGCGCGTTCTCGCACTGGTACCCGTACCCGTTCATGGACGTGACCGAGATCGGGTACCCGCAGGCGCTGCTGAACACGGGCGTCGTGGCCGTGGTGTTCCTGCTGCTCGCGGCAGGGCTGGGATGGGTCGACCGGCGCATGCGACCTGCGCCCGCCGCCGTGGGGCGCTGACCGAGGGCCCTGCCCGTGGCCGCCCCGGCGTCTCGCGCGTCCTGCCCGCGTCGTCGTGCCGCAGCGGTAGCGTGACGCCATGTCGAAGACGTCCAAGAAGTCGAGCACGACGAAGAAGTCGAAGAAGTCGAAGAAGTCGAGGAAGCAGGAGCGCCGCTCGCTGCCCCGCGAGGTCTACGAGGCCGAGCTGTTCCGGCTGCAGGCCGAGCTCGTCAGGCTCCAGCAGTGGACCCAGGCCACCGGGGCACGCGTCGTCGTGATCTTCGAGGGGCGCGACGCGGCCGGCAAGGGCGGCGTGATCAAGCGCATCACGCAGTACCTGAGCCCCCGCGTCGTGCGCATCGCCGCCCTGCCGACGCCGACCGAGCGCGAACGGTCGCAGTGGTACTACCAGCGCTACATCGCCCACCTGCCCGCGGCGGGCGAGATCGTGCTGTTCGACCGGTCCTGGTACAACCGCGCGGGCGTCGAGAAGGTCATGGGCTTCTGCACCCCCGCGGAGTACGACCGCTTCATGCAGCAGACCCCCGTCTTCGAGCAGATGCTCATCGACGACGGGATCATCCTGCGCAAGTACTGGTTCTCGGTCTCGGACGGCGAACAGCTCAAGCGCTTCCGGTCACGGCTCTCGGACCCGGTGCGCCAGTGGAAGCTGAGCCCCATGGACCTCGAGTCGATCCACCGCTGGGAGGACTACTCGCGTGCCAAGGACGAGATGATGGTGCACACCGACGTGCCCGAGAGCCCGTGGTTCGTGGTCGAGTCGGACTCCAAGAAGAACGCCCGGCTCAACATGATCTCGCACCTGCTCTCGACGATCGGCTACGTCGACGTACCGCACGACAAGGTCGTCCTGCCCGAGCGCCCCCCGGCGTCGGGCGACTACGTGCGTCCCCCGCGCGAGCTCGCAAACTACGTCCCGGACCACGTCGCCCAGCTCCTGGGCGACCCCGAGAACGCTTTCTGAGACCGGGCGCCGGCTAGAGCTCGAGCGTCGGCCAGTCGGCGAAGTCCTCGCGCATCCTGCGGTCGTGCGTCGCGACGACCACGGCCGCAGGCGTGACGCGCAACGCCTGGGTCAGCTCGTCGACCAGGTCGATCGAGAGGTGGTTGGTCGGCTCGTCGAGCAGCAGGACGTGCGGCACCGCGAGCAGCGCGCGGGCCAGGTCGAACCGGCGACGCTGCCCCGCGGACAGCTCGCGCAGCGGCCGGTCCAGGTCCTCCTCCGTCAGGAGCCCGAGGAACGCGACCGGCACCAGGTAGTCCGGGTCGAGCGTGCCCGCCGACAGCAGGTCGAGCGCCTCCTGCGCGTACTCCTCGAACCCCGTGCGCTCCTCGGCGCCCGGCGGCAGCGCGGGGCCCTCCTGCGCGACGATCCCGACCCGCACGCCGTCGGCGACCGTCCTGGTTCCCCGGTCGAGGCCGACCGTGCCCGCGAGCGCCGCGAGCAGGGTCGACTTGCCCGAGCCGTTCGGTCCGGTAATCAGCAGCCGACCCGACGGCGGGATCGCGATGCGCGTCCCGGGCAGGTCGAGCCGGGCGCCCGTGGGCACGGTGGCGGGTGCCGCGGGGGCGCCGTCGTCGGGCAGGCTTCCGGGGGTGGCGTCCTCCTCGCGCGGCGTGGCGTCCACGCGCGGGCTGCGCACCTCGAGCAGCGGGGTGTCGGGCGACCAGCCGGGCGACATGGCCAGCAGGTCCGGGAAGCGCAGCTCGAGCGGCGGGACCGGGACCTCGACGGCCTCGGCCTCGAGCTTCTGCACGAGACGGTCCGCCGCCTTGACGTGGATGCGCGCGTGCGTCGCGCGCCGGTGCTTCTGGCTGCCCTTGGCGGGACGCCACTCGTCGGACAGCCCCTCGTAGGAGGCGTCGAGCCGCTCCGCGAGCTTCTCGGCGCGCTTGCGCTCGGCGCGGTAGCGCTGGCGCCACCGGTGCAGGGCCTGGTTCTTGGCGAAGCGGTAGGCGAGGTAGCCCGGCTGCCCGTACAGCACGGGCTTGCCGTCCATCGCGGGGTCGAGGTCGAGGATCTCGGTCGCGACGTCGTCGAGCAGCTGGCGGTCGTGCGTGACCATGACGATCCCGCCTCCCCAGGCCACGATCTCGCCCGTGAGGAAGTCGATGCCGCTCGTGTCGAGGTGGTTGGTCGGCTCGTCGAGCAGGAGCAGGTCGCTGCGCTCTGCCAGACGGCACGCGAGGCGCACGCGGTAGCGCTCGCCCACGGAGAGCGTCGAGAGCTCACGCCGTGGGTCGCGGCACGCCCCCAGCCGGGACAGCGCGACCTCGACGCGACGGTCCGCGTCCCAGACGGCCAGGTGCTCGGCGCGAGCCAGGACGTCGGACAGCTCGGCGAGGTTGCCGTGCTCGTGGTCGAAGTCGCGCGTCACGGCGTCGAGCTCGGCACCTACGGCGCGCACGGTCGCGAGGCTGTCGCGGACCAGGTCTCCGACCGTCTGCCCGGGCTGCGGGACGAGCTCCTGCTCGACGACGGCGAGCGAGCCCTGGCGGCGCACCTCGCCCCCGCTCGGGGCCAGCGTCCCGGCGAGGACCCCCAGGAGCGTCGACTTGCCCGTGCCGTTCTCCCCCACGACGCCGAGCCGTGTACCGGCGCCGACGCGCAGCGAGACCCCCGAGAGGACGGGGCGTCCGGGGTAGGAGAAGGAGAGGTCGTCGACAGCCAGGTGCACGGGTCAACCCTAGAGGGAGCAGGAGGGCGGGCGCGCCCTTCCCTCCTGCCTGTCCTCGTCCCGCACCGTGGACGCGGACCGCGCACCACCCGGCGGGCGTCCGTGCTCGGGCCGGCCTCGGGTAGCGTCGTGGCCATGACCTCGACGCCGGCCACCACCCCCACCACGCCCCGCTCGACCGTCCGGTCGGGCGTCGTCGCCCTGGCCGTCGTGCTCGACGTCGTCGCGGTCCTCGCGTTCGCGGCCGGCGGTCGGGCGACGCACTCCGCGGACAGCCCGCTGATCGCTGTCCTGACGATCGCGTGGCCGTTCCTCGTGGGGCTGGCCGCCGGATGGGTCCTGCTGCGCGCCTGGCGCCGCCCCCTCGCGGCCTGGTCGACCGGGCTGGCGCTGTGGGTCACGACGTGGGTCGTGGGCATGGCGCTGCGCGGGGCCACGGGCGAGGGGCTCGCGACCGCGTTCCTCGTGGTGTCGGCGGCGTTCCTGCTCGCGACGCTCGTGGGCTGGCGGCTCGTCGCGAGCCTCGTGCTCAGGGTCGGCGGGCGCGCGTAGGCCGCACGTCTCGGGGCCTGGGCAGGTCGGCCGTGCGGGCGTCGCTGGATGCCCTGAGCCCCCCGGTGTCGAGAACGAGGTTGGGGTCGTTCTGCCCGCTCTGGCGGCCGCAACATCGTGGTCGAGCGCACAGGACGTCGTTCTCGACGTGCGGCCCAGACG
>NZ_JBHUAD010000274.1:0-4720 GCF_042789955.1 Oerskovia sp. NPDC056781 | reverse complement strand
CCTCCGGGAGGTCTACCTCGCGCCCACGGGTCTACCTCGGCCCGGTGGGGGTCGTCAGGACGCGCGCGCGACGAACCGCTTCACGACCCGCTTGGCCTCGCGGCCCGCGAACCGGCGCGCGAACACGCTCGCCGCGGCCGCCGCTGCGGCGAACGTCACGGCGCTGATGATGCCGACCTCCGGGTCGTCCAGGTCCTTGGGCGCGTCGTGCCCCGTCGCCTTGGCCCACGCGTAGCTCACGGCCTTCTGCGCGATCCAGCCCGCGGCCAGCGTCAGCGCGACGGTCGTGACCTTCTCGGCGAGGGTCTGCTCGTTCTCGGCCATGTGTGTTCCTCCGGTGAGGGTGGGGCGGGCGGGGTGGGACCGCCGTCGTACCCGCAGGCCCGACGGCGAGGCTCACGTCCCACCGTAGCCGTCCCCGGGGCGGGGCACGTGCCGGGCGACGTCACACGCCGGAGCCCTGCCCGCGCCGTCGGGCCGCGGTGTAAAGTCGCAGGTGAACGACAGGGGAGCGCCGACCGCCCGGGAGACACCGGGCAACGGGCGCTGAGAGTGCGGACCACCGCAGACCCTCGAACCTGATCCGGTTAGCACCGGTGGAGGAAGTCGGGCTTCTCTAGCCTCGCTCACGGGACCTCCCGTGCGCGAGGTCCCCCTCCTGTGACGTCCAAGGAGGACACGTGAACACCATCAGTACCCGCCGCAGCACCCCCCGCAGGCTCGGCCTGGGGCTCGTCGGCGGGATCGGCGCGCTGGCCCTCGCGGCATGCGCAGGCACCACGGACGCGGGATCGGGCGAGAGCGGGTCGAGCGCCGCGAGCAGCACCGTCACCCTCGTCACGCACGACTCGTTCAACGTCAGCGAGGACGTCCTCGCCGCGTTCGAGAAGGAGTCCGGGCTGACCGTCAAGCAGGTCGCCCCCGGCGACGGCGGTGCGCTCGTCAACCAGCTCGTCCTCACCAAGGACTCGCCGCTGGGCGACGTCGTGTTCGGCATCGACAACTCGTTCGCGACGCGCGCGATCGACGAGGGCGTGCTCGAGCCCTACACGCCCGAGGGCCTGGCCGACTCGGCCGCGCAGTACGCGATCGGCGACGGCGCGCTCACCCCCGTGGACCTGGGCGACGTGTGCGTCAACGTCGACCACACCTGGTTCGCCGACAAGGGGCTCGCCGAGCCCGTGACCCTCGACGACCTCACCAAGCCCGAGTACGAGGACCTGCTCGTCGTCACCAACCCCGCGACGTCGTCGCCCGGGCTGTCGTTCCTGCTCGCGACCGTCGGTGCCTACGGCGAGGACGGCTGGGAAGGCTACTGGGCCCGGCTGAAGGACAACGGCGTCAAGGTCGTCGACGGCTGGTCCGACGCCTACTCGGTCGACTTCTCCGGCTCCGAGGGCAAGGGCCCGCGGCCCCTCGCGCTGTCCTACTCCACGTCCCCGGCGTTCACCGTGTCCGAGGACGGCACCTCGACCAGCACGGGGGCGCTGCTCGACACCTGCTTCCGCCAGGTCGAGTACGCGGGCGTGCTCGCCGGTGCCGAGAACCCCGAGGGTGCCAAGAAGCTCGTCGACTTCCTCGTGAGCGACGCGTTCCAGGCCGACATCGCGGACAACATGTACATGTACCCCGCGAACGCGGACGTCGCGCTGCCCGAGGGCTGGGCCCAGTTCGCGCCGCTGTCCCCGAAGCCGTTCGAGGTCGCACCCGCCGACATCACGGCGCACCGCGACGAGTGGATCAAGGCGTGGACGTCGACGGTGATCGGCTGAGCACGATGCCCGTGAGCCGCGGCGTGCCCGCGGCCGTGCAGCGCGGCGGGCGGGTCCTCCTCTGGGGGCTCGCCGCCGGGCTGCCGCTGCTGTTCCTCGGGGTGTTCTTCGCGTGGCCCGTCGTGACGCTGGTCGCACGCGGGTTCGTGACCCAGGACGCCTCGGGTGCCTCGCTGGACCTCTCCGGCTTCGCCGAGGTGTTCTCCGAGCCGCGGACCTGGCGCATCATCGGGCTCACGCTGTGGCAGGGCGTCCTCGGGACCGTGGTCTCGGTGCTGCTCGGCGTGCCCGGCGCGTACGTGCTGTACCGGTGCCGGTTCCGGGGTCGAGCGTTCCTGCGGGCCTTCGTGACCGTGCCGTTCGTGCTGCCGACCGTCGTGGTCGGCGTCGCGTTCCGGTCGCTGCTCGTCGAGGGCGGGCTGCTCGGGTTCCTGCGGCTCGACGGCACGTTCGGGGCGATCGTCCTGGCGCTCGTGTTCTTCAACTACTCCGTCGTGGTCCGCACGGTCGGCGGGCTGTGGGAGCACCTCGACCCGCGCGCGGAGGAGGCGGCCCGTGCGCTCGGCGCCTCGCCGTGGCGTGCGTTCCGCTCGGTGACGCTGCCCTCGCTGGCCCCGGCCATCGCGTCCGCGGCGTCGATCGTGTTCCTGTTCTGCGCCACGGCGTTCGGGGTCGTGCTCGTCCTGGGTGGCATCCAGTACGGGACCATCGAGACCGAGATCTGGATCCAGACCACCCAGTTCCTCGACCTGCGCACGGCAGCCGTGCTGTCCGTGGTGCAGCTCGTGGTCGTCGTGGTCGCGCTGAGCGTCGCGAACCGGACCCGCTCCCGGCGCGAGCGCGCGCTCAACCTGTCCGCCGCGACGTCCGCCGCCCGGCCGTTGCGCCTGCGGGCCGACGCCGTCCCGCTCGCGGTGACCGCCGTCGTCGTGCTGGGTCTGATCGCGCTGCCGCTCGTCAACCTGCTCGTCCGGTCCTTCCAGACCCCCGCCGGGTGGAGCCTCGCGAACTACGCGAACCTCGGCACGACCGGCGGGCGCAACGCCCTGACCGTGACCGTGTGGGAGGCGACCGCGAACTCGTTGCGGACCGCGGCGCTCGCGACGCTCGTCGCGGTCGTGATCGGGGGGCTCGTCGCGCTCGTCGTCTCGCGGCGTCCCCGGTCCCGCACGGGGCGGCGCGCGATCAGCGCGCTCGACTCGGTCTTCATGCTCCCGCTCGGCGTCTCGGCCGTGACGGTCGGGTTCGGCTTCCTCATCACGCTCGACGAGCCGCTCGGCCTCGACGTGGACCTGCGGACCTCGGGGCTGCTCGTCCCGATCGCCCAGGCCGTCGTCGCGATCCCGCTCGTCGTGCGGACCGTGCTGCCCGTGCTGCGCGCGATCGACCCGCGCCTGCGCGAGGCCGCCGCGACCCTCGGGGCGTCGCCCGCGCGCGTGTTCGCCGCGGTCGACGGGCCCATCGCGGCCCGGTCGCTGGGCCTCGCGATCGGGTTCGCGTTCGCGGTCTCGCTCGGGGAGTTCGGGGCGACGTCGTTCCTGGCCCGCCCCGACACCGCGACCCTCCCTGTCGTGATCTTCCGGCTCATCGGACGGCCCGGCGCAGAGAACTACGGCATGGCGCTCGCCGCGAGCGTCGTCCTCGCGGTGCTCACCGCGACGGTCATGATGGTGGCGGAGCGCCTGCGCGGCGACCGCTCGGCAGGAGAGTTCTGATGGACGGAGCCCAGGTGGTGGAGCGAACGACCGGTGGTCCCACGGCGTCGCGTGACCCTCACGACGCGTCGGCCGGCCGGGGGCTCGCGGTGCGCGACGTCGTCGTGCGCTATGCGGACCCCGCGTCCGGCAAGGGTCCCGGCACGACGGCGGTGCGCGGCGTGAGCCTCGACCTCGCCCCGGGGGAGGTGCTCGCGCTGCTCGGCCCGAGCGGGTGCGGCAAGTCGAGCCTGCTGCGCGCGGTGGCGGGGCTCGAGCCCGTGGCCGCCGGGTCCGTGTCCTGGGACGGGCGTGACCTCGCGGGGGTGCCCGTGCACCGGCGCGGGTTCGGCCTCATGTTCCAGGAGGGGCAGCTCTTCCCGCACCGCGACGTCGCGGGGAACGTGGAGTTCGGGCTGCGCATGGCGGGCGTGAAGCGACCGGCCGCGGCGGGACGGGTGGCCGAGCTGCTCGACCTCGTGGGACTCGCGGGGTACGCGCGGCGACCCGTCGCGACGCTCAGCGGCGGCGAGCGCCAGCGCGTCGCGCTCGCCCGCGCGCTCGCCCCCGAGCCGCAGCTCCTGCTGCTCGACGAGCCGCTGTCCGCGCTCGACCGTGGGCTGCGGGACCGGCTCGCGGGCGACCTGCGCGCCGCGCTCGTCGCGACCGGGACCACGGCCCTGTTCGTCACCCACGACCACGACGAGGCCTTCACCGTGGCCGACCGCGTGGCCGTCATGGACGCGGGCCGGCTCCTCCAGGTCGCCGCGCCGGAGGACCTGTGGCGGGCCCCCGCGTCGCGGCGGGTCGCGGAGTTCCTGGGGTACCAGGCGTTCGTGCCGGCGGCGGCGGGCGGCTCGGCGGACGAGGGCACGCTGCTGGCGGTCGGGCCGACGGGGCTCGTGCTCGCTGCCTCCTCTCCCGCCGGTGTGCCAGAACGCGCGAGGGGTGGGGACATCGTCGGTTCTGACCGCTCGGCGGGGTGGACCGGCACGGTCGTGCGCAGCACCTTCCGCCGCGGGCGCACCGAGGTCACGGTCGACGTCGACCTGGGATCGGGCCTGCAGCGCGTCGTCGCGCTCGGCTCGGCGCCGGGCGGTGCGACACCCACGCCCGACGGCGTCACGCACCACCCGCTCGCGCCCGCACCGGGGGAGGAGGTCCTGGTCGTGCTCGACCGTGCGGGCTGCGCGGTGGTACCGGGCTGAGCCCGGGCGCCGTGCCCACCGAGAGGTGACCGGCGGACCCATGATC
>NZ_JBHUAD010000273.1:0-4752 GCF_042789955.1 Oerskovia sp. NPDC056781 | reverse complement strand
GTCTCGCGGGCCGTGGGACAGCCCGAACTGCACACTCGACGAGCCGGGCCCAGGCCCGGGCCGAGACCTACGGGCGTGGCACGTTCCTCAGGTTCGCCCGGGCCATCGACACGACCTCGCCCATGCCGCCGCCCAGGACCTCCTTGCTCATCGCGACCGCGAAGCCGCGCACCTGCCCGGCCGTGATGGTCGGGGGGAGGGACAGCGCGCGCGGGTCGGTCACGACGTCGACCAGCGCGGGCCCGGGACGCGAGAGGGCCCCGCGCAGCGCCCCCCGCACGTCCTTGGCCCGCTCGACCCGCACGGACGGGATCCCTATCGCGTTCGCGACCGCGGCGTAGTCGATGTGCGGCGACTCGGTGCCGAACATGGGCAGCCCGTCGACGAGCATCTCGAGGCGCACCATGCCCAGGCTCGCGTTGTCGAACAGGACGATCTTCACGGGCAGCTCGTAGGCCTTGATCGTGATGAGCTCGCCCAGCAGCATCGACAGCCCGCCGTCGCCCGCCATGGCGACGACCTGGCGGTCGGGCTGCGCGGCCGCGACGCCGATCGCGTGCGGCACCGCGTTGGCCATGGACCCGTGCAGGAACGAACCGATGACGCGCCGCTTGCCGTTGGGGCTGATGTACCGGGCGGCCCACACGTTGCACATGCCCGTGTCGACCGTGAACACCGCGTCGTCGGCGGCCTCCTGGTCGAGGACGTCCGCGACGTACTCGGGGTGGATGGGCGAGTGCTTCTCGACGTCCTTGGTGTACGCCCCGACCACGCCCGTCATGGACTTCTCGTGCTTGGCGACCATGCCGTCGAGGAACGAGCGGTTCTTGGCCGTGTTCACGAGTGGCAGCAGGAGCCGTACGGTCTCGCCGACGTCGCCGACCACGGCGACGTCGAGCCGGGTCCGGCGGCCCAGGTGCGTGGGGTCGGTGTCGACCTGCGCGGTGCGCACGGACTCGGGCAGGAACTGGTCGTACGGGAAGTCGGTGCCGAGCAGGACCAGGAGGTCTGCCTCCTGCATGGCGTCGTGCGCGGCGCCGTAGCCGAGCAGGCCGCTCATCCCGACGTCGAACGGGTTGTCGTACTGGATCCATTCCTTGCCGCGCAGCGAGTGGCCGATGGGAGCCGCGATCTTGTCGGCGAGCGCGATCACGTCGTCGTGCGCCCCGCGGGTCCCCACGCCCGCGAAGATCGTGACCTTCTTGGCCTCGTTGATCGCGTCGGCCAGGGTCCGGAGCGCGTCGGGGTCCGGGACGATCCGGGGCTTCGCGGGGTGGACGGCGACGTCGATGACCTCGGCCGCGGCGTCGAGGTCCGCGACGTCGCCCGGGATCGTCAGGACCGAGACGCCCGGGGCGCCGTACGCGTGGTGGATCGCGGAGTTGATGACGCGCGGCGCCTGCTTGGCCGACGAGATCATCTCGGAGTACACCGAGCACTCGGTGAACAGCCGGTCGGGGTGCGTCTCCTGGAAGAAGCTCGTCCCGATCTGCGCGCTCGGGATGTGGCTCGCGATCGCGAGGACGGGCACCTTGGAGCGGTTGGCGTCGTACAGCCCGTTGATGAGGTGCAGGTTGCCGGGCCCGCACGAGCCCGCGCACACCGCGAGCTTCCCGGTGACCTCGGCCTCGGCCGCGGCGGCGAACGCGGCGGACTCCTCGTGGCGCACGTGCACCCACTCGATGCCCTTGCCCTTCCCCTTCTGGCTGCGCCGGACCGCGTCGACCACGGGGTTGAGGCTGTCGCCCACGATCCCGTAGATGCGTTCGACCCCCGCTTCGATGAGCTGCGCGACGAGGAGGTCGGCGACCGTCCTGTTGCGCTTGTCCTGGGGCCGGCCGAGTCCGAGTGCCATGGGAGAACCTCCGCACGAGGGGATGGGGGACCTCTCCATCGTGCGTCGGAAGCCCGCGGGGCGCAGCCGCTGGCGCCGTTCCGCTGGTCACGTCCGGGTGTCAGGTCCGCGTCACAGGGCGTGCGCGTGGAGTGTTCGGACAGGGCTGCCCACGGCGCCTCGGGACGGCCCGGGCTGCGCGCTGGACGAGGCGTGGTGCGGGTGGCTACTGCTCGTCGGTCACGACGTGGTCGTCTGCGAGGTCCGGACGAGGCGCACCCCGGCGCAGGACCCGCAGCGAGGCGAGCACCGCGACCACCGCGAGCCCCGCCGCGATCATGACGACCTGGAACCCGGCGTGCGCGCCCGCAGCGTCGATGCGCGAGCCCGCGATCGACGCCCCGAAGGACACGCCCACACCCAGCGACGTCCCGACCCACGCGAGACCCTCGGTGAGCTGGTTCGGCGTCACGAGGTTCTGCACCAGGGCGTTGCCGTTGATGAGGGTCGGGGCGATCGTGAAGCCCGTGACGAACATGACGACGGCCAGCATGGGCAGCGACGTGACCACGAAGAACAGGGAGACGCCGAGGGCGAGCGCGACCATGCCGATCGCGAACCGCTTCCACAGCGGTGAGACCCAGTGGCGGGCGCCGTAGGCGAGGCCCGAGATGAGCGAGCCGAGCGCGAAGACCGCGAGGATCAGGCCCGACGCCGACTTGGACCCCTGCTCCTCGGCGAACGCGATGGTCGAGACGTCGGTCGCGCCGAAGATGAAGCCCATCGCGACGAAGACGACGGCCAGCACGACCATGCCGGGCGAGCGCATCGCGGAGCCGTGCTTGACGCCTGGGACGACGGGGATCACGGGCGGTTCGGTGCGGCGCTGCGCCAGGAACCACACGCCGCCCACGACGGCTGCTACCGCGGGGACGATGATGCCCGCCGAGTCGGTGACCTCGGTCGCGAGCAGGGTCGCGAGGACCGGGCCGACGACGAACACGAGCTCGTCGAGCGCGGACTCCAGGGAGTAGGCGGTGTGGAGCTGGCGGGAGTCCTTGACGGCGTGGCTCCAGCGCGCGCGGACCATCGAGCCGTACGAGCCGATGCTCGCGCCCGCCACGACGGCGCTCACGTAGAGCCAGATCTCGGGGGCCTGGTTGACCGCGGAGAGGATCAGGCTCACGAGCCCGAGGGTGCTCACGACGAGCAGCGGGCGCATGACCTTGGCCTGGCCGACGCGGTCGACGTAGCGCGCGATCTGCGGCGAGGCGATGGCCTGAGCGATCACGTAGGCCGCGGACACGCGTCCGGCCAGCGCGTACGAGCCGTAGATGCCCTGGATCATCAGGACGATGCCGATGCCGACCATGGACATCGGGAGCCTCGCCACGACGGCGGCGGCCGAGAAGTTCAGCGCCCCCGGCTTGCTGAGGACGACACGGTAGGGGTTGCGGGAGTCGTCTGCCGCTGCGCGAGGGGGATCCTGTACCACCGTCTCATTCTCCCATCCGTTGCCCCGGCCGACGGCACACGCCCGGCGCGTGCGCGGCCCGGGGGCCGGCGACTCGTCGGCACGTACCGAGTGTCACCGTTCCACCGGGCGCGCGCGAACTGGTGCGGGCCCGCATGATGAACGGGTGAGCGAGCAGACGCAGGAGATCGCGGTCGTCGACAACACGACCGAGGAGCGCTTCGAGGCACGCACCCCCGAAGGGGAGGTGGCGGGCTTCGCCGCGTACGTGCGACAACCTGGCCAGGTCGTGTTCACGCACACCGAGGTCGACGACGCCTTCGCGGGGCACGGCGTCGGGTCGACGCTCGCGCGCGGGGCGCTCGACCAGGTGCGGGCCTCGGGGCAGAAGGTCGTGCCCCTGTGCCCGTTCATCCGGGCGTTCGTGCAGCTCCACGAGGAGTACCAGGACCTGGTCGCGCGCTGACCTTCACCGTGGCGGGACGACGATGACCGCCGTCGCGGGAATGCCCGAGCAGGGCAGGTCGTCGGGCACTACGTCCTGCCCCGCTCGGTCCCTGCCGGGATCCGTGGCTCAGGAGATGGTCGCGGCGAGCGTGACTTCCTGGCGCAGGTCGTGGTTCAGGTCGCCCGAGGCGTCGGCCGGGGTGACCGTGACCTCGAACTCGATGGGGGAGCCGGGCTGGTACCTGAAGTTCTCCCCGTAGGCGACGGACTGCCCCGGCGCGAGGACGAACGGCGCCTCGCCGGATCCCGGGACGATCGGGGAGTCGACGACACCGGCCGCCTCGAAGAGCGCGCTGTCGACGATGCTGTCCATGCCCTGCATGTAGGGCCAGTCGCCGTAGCGTGCGTCGACGCCCACGACCGTGTAGCTCAGGGGCAGGTCGGCGTCGCCCGTGTTGGTCAGGACGTAGTTGACGAACACGATCTCGTCGCCCGGGTTCAGGATCGGCTTGCCCGACTCGTCCGCGAACTGGCCGGTCTTCGTCGCGACCGCGGTGCTCACCTGATAGACGTCCACGGTGAAGCCGTCGCCCTCGGCCGTGCCGAGCTGGGTGCCGACGACCTCGTTGGACGCGGCCCACGCGGGCTTGTCGCCCGTGCCCGCGGCGGCAGGCTCGGCCTCCTTCTCGGCAGGGGTCTCCTCCGCAGCCGGCTTCTCGACGCTCGAGGCCGGGGTGGTCTCCTCGGGGGCGTCGTCGCCCGCGCAGGCGGACAGGCCGAGGACGGCGGCGAGGGCGAGGGGCAGCGCGAAGGCTGCTCGTGACGTGCGCATGGGGACTCCAGAGGATCGACGAGGGAACACTGTCGATACTAGGAGTAGAGATCTGGGGCAGATCACCATTCTGATGGTGAGAACTACCCATGTGAGATGCCCGACGAGGGGCTGCGCGGCGCCACGGGGGCCACGGGATGAGAGGGAGGAGCGGTGAGGTGCCCG
>NZ_JBHUAD010000272.1:0-4851 GCF_042789955.1 Oerskovia sp. NPDC056781 | reverse complement strand
CCCGAGGGGGAGGCCCGGCCGTCGTGCGCCGTGCGCCCGGACGGCGCACGACGGGGAACCGGTGATCTTTGTCGCAGCCCGACCGGATCCGCGCGACACGCCGAGCGGACACGACACGCCTGAGAAATTTCTGCCCGGCTTGTCCGCTTCGCGGCGTGCCCCTCGGTGCTCGGCAGGGTCCCTCGACGATCCGCAAGCCCTGACGACGAGAGCGGGCCGACTCCCCACAGCGTGTGGACGACGATCCTCCACAGCCTGTGGAGAAGTCGCAGGGGCCGCGAGAGCGTGCGGATCGAGTTGCGGACGAGCGGTGGACGACGACGTCCGGCGGGTCCTGTCAGTGCCTCCTGGGAGGATGGATCCGTGCTTGTAGCACACTCCGAGGGGCCACGAGGATGAGGCGACCAGAATCACCCGACCACGACATCTAGTGCCGAGCGCGGAGCCCGCCCACTAGGTATAGTGGTCAGCACCAGGGAGCACATCATCTCCTCGGGCACATCACACGATCGTAGTTCCACCAGTGTTCTTCGAGGTCAGGACCCTTCGCGGAGTCCACCCGGGACGCGTGGAAGACCGATCCCCTACACGAGGAGACTGACCAGATGAGCATCACGGTCTACAGCAAGCCGGCTTGCGTTCAGTGCGACGCGACCTACCGCGCCCTCGACAAGAAGGGCATCGAGTACTCGGTCGTGGACATCAGCCAGGACGCCGAGGCGCTCGAGCTGGTCCGCGGCCTCGGCTACCTGCAGGCACCCGTCGTCATCGCGGGCGACGACCACTGGTCGGGCTTCCGCCCCGACCAGATCAACGCACTCGCGGCGAAGGTCGCTCCCGTCGCCTGAGCAGCTCGTCCCTCCGGTCCCCGCTGCGAGGTGTGACATGGGATCGCTCGTCTACTTCTCCAGCATCTCGGACACCACGCACCGGTTCGTCCAGAGGCTGGGACTCGAGGACCGTGGCCAGTCGGTCCACCGCATCCCGCTGCGACCCAAGGACGAGTTCCTGCGGGTCGACGAGCCGTACGTCCTGATGATCCCGACGTACGGCGGCGGCAACGAGGGCGGGGCAGTGCCTCGTCAGGTCATCAAGTTCTTGAACGACGCACACAACCGGTCGTTGATCCGCGGCGTGATCGCCGCGGGCAACACCAACTTCGGCGCTGCCTACTGCATCGCCGGCGACATCATCTCCTCGAAGTGCCAGGTGCCCTACCTGTACGCCTTCGAGCTTCTTGGAACAGCCGAGGACGTCGAGCGCGTCCGCGACGGATTGGGACGATTTTGGCAACGACAGTCACGGATTCCAGCGTGAGCACGGTGGCTGCGGGAGTCGAGCTCGACTACCACGCACTCAACGCGATGCTCAACCTGTACGGCCCCGACGGCGAGATCCAGTTCGACAAGGACCGCCAGGCTGCGCGCCAGTACTTCCTGCAGCACGTGAACCAGAACACGGTCTTCTTCCACAGCCTCGAGGAGAAGCTCGACTACCTGGTCGAGAACAAGTACTACGACCCCGCGGTACTCGCCAAGTACGACCGGGCCTTCGTCAAGTCGCTCTTCGAGTTCGCCTACTCCAAGAAGTTCCGCTTCGACACGTTCCTCGGTGCCTTCAAGTACTACACCTCGTACACGCTCAAGACGTTCGACGGCAAGCGGTACCTCGAGCGTTTCGAGGACCGCGTGTCCATGGTCGCGCTCGGCCTCGCGGACGGCAACGAGCAGACGGCGCTCGACATCGTCGAGGAGATCGTCGCAGGCCGCTTCCAGCCCGCGACCCCGACGTTCCTCAACATCGGCAAGGCGCAGCGCGGCGAGCCCGTGTCCTGCTTCCTGCTGCGCATCGAGGACAACATGGAGTCCATCGCGCGCGGCATCAACTCCGCGCTGCAGCTCTCCAAGCGCGGCGGCGGCGTCGCCCTGCTCCTGAGCAACATCCGTGAGCACGGCGCCCCGATCAAGCACATCGAGAACCAGTCCTCGGGCGTCATCCCCGTGATGAAGCTCCTCGAGGACTCCTTCTCCTACGCGAACCAGCTCGGGGCCCGCCAGGGGGCCGGTGCCGTCTACCTGCACGCGCACCACCCCGACATCATGCGGTTCCTCGACACCAAGCGTGAGAACGCCGACGAGAAGATCCGCATCAAGACGCTGTCGCTCGGCGTCGTCATCCCCGACATCACGTTCGACCTGGCGAAGAAGAACGAGGACATGTACCTCTTCTCGCCGTACGACGTCGAGCGCGTCTACGGCAAGCCCTTCGCCGACATCTCGGTCTCCGAGAAGTACGACGAGATGGTCGACGACGCACGCATCCGCAAGACCAAGATCAAGGCGCGCGAGTTCTTCCAGACCCTCGCCGAGCTCCAGTTCGAGTCCGGCTACCCGTACGTCATGTTCGAGGACACGGTGAACAAGGCGAACCCCATCAAGGGCCGCATCACCCACTCGAACCTGTGCTCCGAGATCCTCCAGGTCTCGACGCCCTCGACGTACAACGAGGACCTGTCGTACGACCACGTCGGCCGCGACATCTCGTGCAACCTGGGCTCGCTCAACATCGCCAAGACGATGGACTCGCCCGACTTCGCCAAGACCATCGACACCGCGATCCGTGCCCTGACGGCCGTGTCCGACCAGACAAGCATCGAGTCCGTCCCGTCGATCAAGCGCGCCAACGAGTCCGGTCACGCGATCGGCCTCGGGCAGATGAACCTGCACGGCTACCTCGCACGTGAGCGCGTGTTCTACGGCTCCGAAGAAGGCATCGACTTCACGAACATCTACTTCTACACCGTGGCCTACCACGCGATCGCCGCGAGCAACCGCCTCGCGATCGAGCGGGGCCGTGCGTTCGGCGGGTTCGAGGACTCGACGTACGCCTCGGGCGAGTACTTCGAGAAGTACACGACCCAGGTGTGGGAGCCCGCGACGCCCCGCGTCAAGGAGCTGTTCGAGACCGCCGGCGTGCACATCCCCACGCAGGAGGACTGGAAGGCGCTCGCCGCGTCCGTCAAGGAGCACGGCATCTACAACCAGAACCTCCAGGCCGTCCCGCCGACCGGCTCGATCTCGTACATCAACAACTCGACGTCGTCGATCCACCCGGTCGCCTCGAAGATCGAGATCCGCAAGGAGGGCAAGATCGGGCGCGTCTACTACCCGGCGCCCTACCTGACGAACGACAACCTGGAGTACTACCAGGACGCGTACGAGATCGGCTACGAGAAGATCATCGACACGTACGCCGCGGCGACGCAGCACGTGGACCAGGGGCTGAGCCTCACGCTGTTCTTCAAGGACACCGCGACCACGCGCGACGTCAACCGCGCGCAGATCTACGCCTGGCGCAAGGGCATCAAGACCTTGTACTACATCCGCCTGCGTCAGCTCGCGCTCGAGGGCACCGAGGTCGAGGGTTGCGTCTCCTGCATGCTGTGATTGCCTGACGCAGTTATTTGAGTTTTCGCGGCCTCTGCGGAGGGGGCGCGGGTCTGCCATCCGGCCGTTCGTTCCTCACGGCCTCCCGCCAGACCCGACCACGACCCGCGCCCCCTCCGCAGCTGCCGCTGTCTCTCGTCCAGGTGTCGCCACGTGCGGCCAGGACGAGAGATGCTGACTACTGAGTGTTGTTCGTGCCCCGGCCCGGATCCGGGCGTTGGAGAGAGAAGTTGTCGATGTCCCCCACAGGGAAGCTCAAGCTCATCGATCGCGTGTCCGCGATCAACTGGAACCGTCTCGAGGACGACAAGGACGCCGAGGTCTGGGACCGGCTCGTCGGGAACTTCTGGCTCCCCGAGAAGGTGCCGGTCTCCAACGACATCCAGAGCTGGGCCACGCTCACCGAGGAGGAGAAGACGCTCACCATGCGCGTCTTCACCGGCCTCACGCTCCTGGACACCATCCAGGGCACCGTGGGCGCCGTGTCACTCATCCCGGACGCGATCACCCCGCACGAGGAGGCCGTGTACACCAACATCGCCTTCATGGAGTCCGTGCACGCCAAGAGCTACTCGTCGATCTTCTCGACGCTGTGCTCGACGCGCGAGATCGACGAGGCGTTCCGCTGGTCGGAGGAGAACCCCAACCTCCAGCGCAAGGCCGAGATCGTCATGGAGTACTACAAGGGCGACTCGCCGCTCAAGCGCAAGGTCGCGAGCACGCTCCTCGAGTCCTTCCTGTTCTACTCGGGCTTCTACCTCCCGATGTACTGGTCGAGCCGGGCCAAGCTCACGAACACCGCTGACCTGATCCGCCTCATCATCCGCGACGAGGCCGTGCACGGGTACTACATCGGCTACAAGTTCCAGAAGGGGCTCGAGAAGCTCAGCCCCGAGGAGCGCGACGAGATGAAGGCCTACACGTACGAGCTGCTCTTCGAGCTCTACGAGAACGAGGTCCAGTACACGGCCGACCTCTACGACGGCGTCGGGCTGACCGAGGACGTCAAGAAGTTCCTGCGCTACAACGCCAACAAGGCCCTCATGAACCTGGGCTACGAGGCGCTGTTCCCCAAGGACGAGACCGACGTCAACCCGGCGATCCTGTCCGCGCTGTCCCCGAACGCCGACGAGAACCACGACTTCTTCTCCGGCTCGGGCTCGTCCTACGTGATCGGCAAGGCCGTGAACACCGAGGACGACGACTGGGACTTCTAGTTCCACCCCACTTCCGTGGCCGAATGTCACACGCGTTCAGTTCAACCGAACGCGTGTGACATCGGGCCAGGGGCCCATCCGCGAATCGAGGAGGAACCGTGTCAGAAGCCGCCCAGTCAGCATCGTCGCCCCGGCCGGCGTTCAGCCCCGGCCCGTTGCTCGCGGGCAAGAGGGCGATCGTCACCGGT
>NZ_JBHUAD010000271.1:0-4876 GCF_042789955.1 Oerskovia sp. NPDC056781 | reverse complement strand
CAACCCCCCGCCCCCCCCCGACAAAAACCCCACAGCAACCGCCGCCCGCCACCGATGTTTAAAAGCCCCCGGGCCCCGCGGGGGGGGCCCGGGCCGCGCCCCGAGGGCGCCCGGACCACCCCGGTCCGCGAGGGGTCAGCCCTCGCGGAGCGAGATGCCCATGCCGCCGCGCGGGTAGCGCCAGGTGAGCACCCCGGGTTCGGCCACGGCGGCGCAGGCACCGCACTCGAAGCACGCGGCGTACTCGACGGAGACCGTCCCGTCGGCCTCCTCCGCGTAGACCTTGGCGGGGCAGATCGCGACCAGCCGTCGCGCGCACCCGGTGCTGCGGACGAGGTCCTGGTCGAGGTGGATGTGGCTCTCCTCCTCGTCGGTCTCGTACCGGTTGCCGGCCAGGCGTTCGGCCACGGTCCCGATCCTGAGCCCCCGGGTCACGGATCCAGTCGACGTCGTCACAGCGCACGCACCCCCGCCAGCCCGTCGGAGAGCAGGTCCCGCAGGCGCACGGGCGAGCGCTTGAAGGCCCTCCTCGCCACGTCGCGCAGGTGGCGACGCGGTCTGAGGTCGTGGTCGAAGGCGCCGTACATGATGTCGGCGAGGAGCGAGCCGTACTGCTCGTACATGCGTTCGCGCTCCAGGAACGCGGGCGCCTTGGCGTAGGTCTGCATGTCCTGGCCGGCGAACGACGCCGTCAGCGCCGTCCGGTACCCCGCCAGCCCGGCCTTGGACGTGTCTCCCGCAGCCAGCGCCGCCTCGATCCCCGTGGCCGCGGCGATGCCGGAGGCCGTGGCGAGGTCCATGCCACGGACGGTCAGGCCCGTGTTGAGCGTCAGGCCCGCGGCGTCGCCCACGACGACCATGCCGTCCGTGGTGATCTCGCGGACCATGTCCAGGCCGCCCTCGGCGACCAGGTGGCTCGCGTACTCCGACACCTCGCCGCCCGCGAGCAGCGGGGCGACGAACGGGTGGGTCAGGAAGTGCTCGAACACCTCCGACGACGGCACGCCCTTGGCGACGAGGTCGTCCAGCCGCAGCACCACGCCGACCGAGATCGAGTCGCGGTTCGTGTACAGGAACCCGCCGCCGCCGATCCCGAGCGTGCAGTCGCCGACCACGGCGTAGGCCACGCCCTCGTCACCGGCGCAGCGGAACCGCTCCTCGATGGTCGCCGCGGGCAGCGAGACGACCGCCTTCACGCCCAGCGCCAGGTGGTTCGTCGGCTCCTGGGGGCGCAGGCCCGCCGCGCGCGCCAGGAAGGAGTTGACGCCGTCGGCGGCCACGACCACGTGGGCCCGCAGCTCGTCGTCGCCGGCACGGACGCCCACGACCTTGCCGTCCTCGGTGAGGACCTCGTCGACGCGGACACCCGGCATGAGGAACACGCCGGCCTCCTCGCACTTCTCGCCCAGCCACGCGTCGAGCCTGGCGCGCAGCACGGTCACCGCGTTCACCGGGTCGGACAGCCGCGAGTCCTGGTAGTCGATCCCGACCGACGACGTGCTGTTGAGGAACTGCACGTAGTTGCGCGTGATGCGCCGCTCGACCGGAGCCTGCGTCAGGAAGTCGGGGAAGACCTCCTCCATGACCCGCGAGTAGAGCACGCCGCCCGACAGGTTCTTGGAGCCGGGTGCCTCCCCCCGCTCGATGAGCACGACCGAGCGGCCGGTCTCCGCGAGCCGGTACGCGGTCACGCACCCGGCGACACCGGCACCGACGACGATGACGTCGAAGTCGGGCTCGACCGCCTCGGTCGTCATGACAGCGCCGCCGTGAGTGCCGGGACGACCTGGTACAGGTCGCCGACGACGCAGTAGTCGGCCTCGGCGAAGAAGGGCGCGTCCTTGTCGGAGTTGATCGCGACGACGGTGCGCGCGCCACGGGCACCGACAGTGTGCTGCAGCTGACCGGAGATCCCCACCGCGAGATACAGCTCGGGGGAGACCTGCTGGCCGGTGACGCCGACGTAGCGGTCGTGCGTGTACCACCCGAGGCCCTCGGCGAGCGGGCGCGAGCACGCGGTCTCGGCGCCGATCGCCGCCGCGAGGGACTCGACGAGCCCGAGGTCGTCCTTGGCCTTGACGCCGCGGCCGGCGGACACGATGCGCTGTGCGCGACCGAGGTCGACGACGGCGCGCTCGGCCGGGCGGTTCTCGGTGACGGTGAGCGTGGGGATCGCCGAGGCGGTGACCTCGGCGATCGCGGCGCTGCCGCCCGTGGCGACGGCACCGCCGTCGACCACGACGACCGCCGGGCCGGAGACCCGGTCGGTCTCCTGCGCGATACCGCCGAAGACCGACCGGGTCAGCTCGACGCCGTCCGCCACGACCGTCACCGCGGAGACCTGCGTGAACGCCGGGGCGCCGAGGACGGCGGCCGCAGCCCCTGCGAGGACACGGTCCGCCGGCCGGCTCGAGGCGAGGACGACGTCCGGCTGGGCGGCCGTGACCAGGGTGGCGACCGTCGAGGCATAGGCCTCGACGGGAGCGTCGCCCGGCTCACCGAGCCAGGTGACGGCGTCCACGCCCGAGGCTGCGACGGCCTCGGCGACGGACCGCGTGCCGACGACGACCGCAGTGGTGCTGGTGCCCTGGGCCAGCTCGACGAGGGCGTCGATGCGGGCGTCCCCGGCGACGAGGATGTAGGTGCTGCTCATGAGGGTGTTCCTTCCCGGGAGATCGGGGTGGTCAGAGGACGTTGTCGGCGCGCAGCGCGGCGACGAGCTCGGCGGCCGCGGCCACCGGGTCGGAACCGTCGATCACGTGCTGCTTGCGCGCGGCGAGGGCGGGGCGGGCCGTGGCGACCACCGCGGTCGCGGCGACGGGTGCGGCAGGCGCGACGTCGGCGAGGGAGAGCACCTCCACGGGGCGCTTGCCGGCGGCCAGGATGTCCTTCATGCCGGGCACGCGCGGCACGACGGCGTCGGTGGCGGCCGCGAGGACGACGGGGCCCGAGGCGTGCAGCACCTGCGAGCCGGAGTCCTGCAGGCGCTCGACGACGAGGTCTCCCGCGCCGCCCGAGATCGCCGTGACGTTCGCCAGGGCCGGCCAGCCGAGCGCGCCGGCGAGGATCGCAGGAACGAGCTGCGCGCCGACGTCCTGCGAGGAGTCACCCGTCAGGACCATGTCGACGTCGCCGACGTGCTTGACGACCTCGGCGAGGACCGTGGCGGTGAGCGTCGGGCCGGCGCCTTCGAGCGCCGCGTCCGCGACGACGACCGCGCGGTCGAACCCGCGGGACAGCGCGGACTTGCGGGCCATCGGCGACGCGACGTCGGGGCCGCCCACGCTGATGCCGACGAGCTCGGCGCCCGTGGCGTCCGCGAGGCGGCGGCCGAGCTCCGCGGCGACCGGGTCGTACTCGGACACCGACGCCTTGGCGCGGCCCCAGTCGACGGTCCCGTCGGCTCCCACCGCGGCGTCCTGCGGGTTCGGTGCCCACTTGTAGGCAACGGCAATCTTCATCGTGATCCATCTCCTTGGAGGTCGCCGCGGGGTCCGCGGTCGCTGGTGGTGCGGGGGGTACCCGTTCCCGTCGGGGAGTCGGGCGTCCCGGCCGTGCGGGGGCCGGAGCCCGCCCGCCGGCCACGGATGCCGAGGCGCAGCGCACTGGCCTCGACGAGGGTCAGGCCGCGGGTCTCGGGTGCCCACAGCACCGAGACGAGCAGGCCCAGGCCGGAGATGACGGCGCCTGCCGTCATCGTGGCGCGGGTGCCGTAGGCGGCGAGGAAGCCGGGCAGCACATAGGTCGAGACCACGGTGCCGATGCGGCTGAAGGCCATGGCGGCCCCGACGGCAGAGGCCCGGACGTCCGTCGGGAACAGCTCGTTCGGGTACAGCCACTGCAGGTTGCCGGGGCCGCCCGAGAAGAAGGCGTACACGGCGAGGCAGACGATCACGACGGGCATGGCGGCGGTGGGCAGGATGCCCAGGACCGCGAGCGCGACGGTCATGATCGCGAAGCTGCCGATGAGCAGCTTGCGCCGCCCCATGGAGTTCGCCCAGAACATGGCCGGGATGCACCCGACCATGAAGAACGTGCCGATGATCATCTCGCCGAGCGTCGCCGTCTGGCCGGCTCCGAACCCGAACTCCGTCATGATCCGGGGGCCGAACGTGTAGATCGCGAACATGGGCACGGCCTGGCACATCCAGATCGTCCCGACGAAGAGGATCTTGCCGACGTACCCGCGGCGGAAGAGCGTCGCGTACCCGACCTTCGACGTCGTCTCGGGCTCGAGCTCGACGTCCGCGCCGAAGATGCGCCGCACGATCGCGCGCGCCTCCTCGCCCCGCCCCTTGCGGGCCAGCCAGCGGGGCGACTCGGGGATGTCCCAGCGGCCGATCAGGATGACGAGGCACGGCACGACGGCGCTCGCGAGCATCCACCGCCAGCCGCCGTCGACGTCCATGAGCAGGTAGCCGACGAGGAAGGCGACGTTCGCACCGAGGTACCACGCGGCCGCGACGATGCCCATGGAGATCGCGCGGTGCTTGCGCGGGGTGAACTCCGCGATGAGCGACGTCGCGATCGGGTAGTCGGCACCGATGACTATGCCGATCAGGAACCGCATGACGACGAGCATGAGCGGCGTGCCCACGAACGCGGTGCCGACCGAGAGGACGGCGATCGCGACGATGTCGATGACGAACATCTTCTTGCGCCCGACGACGTCGGTCAGCCAACCGCCGACCGACGTCCCCAGGAAGAGGCCGACGAGCGCGGCCACCCCGACGACGGCCGTCCAGGTCGCGTCGAGGTCGAGCGCGGGGCCGAGCTGGATGAGGGCGACGCCGATGATGGACAGCACGTAGCCGTCGAGGAACGGGCCCCCCGACGAGAAGAGGGTGACCCGCTTGAGGAACGGGGTCATCTCGAC
>NZ_JBHUAD010000270.1:0-4951 GCF_042789955.1 Oerskovia sp. NPDC056781 | reverse complement strand
CCTGGTGGTTACCGACCTCAACCCCGTTCTCGATCGCTCAGGCCTCCTCGGCCTCCGGGGTCGGGGGCTCCGGGGTCGGCGGCGTCTCGCCGTCTGGCGTCTCGGCCGGGCCCGCGAGGATCAGGTAGAGCTCGCGCCGCGTGCGCTCGAGGAGCGCGGCGGCCTGGGCCACCTGGGCGTCCGAGCCGGACCGGGCGACCTGCCTGAGCGCCTCGGCGACCTGCTGGAGCGCCCCGCGGAGCTGGCGGGCCGGGCGGACCCCGCCGTCGGCGGCGTCCTGCCACGGCGTGCCGAGCTCGTCGGCGTGCTCGGTGACGTAGGTGCGACCGTCGTCGGTGAGGCTCGCGAGCTTGCGCCCGCCCTCGGCCGTGATGGTCACGAGGCCCTCGTCCTCGAGCAGGCTCAGCGCGGGGTAGATCGCGCCGGGGCTCGGCCGCCAGGTGCCCGACGTGCGCTCGCCGATCTCCTGGATGACCTGGTAGCCGTGCATGGGCTCCTCGGCGAGGAGGACCAGGATCGCGGCGCGGATGTCGCCGCGCCCTGCACGACCGCCCGGTCCGCGGCCACCGGGGCCGCGGTGTCCGCGACCGC
This sequence comes from Oerskovia sp. NPDC056781, assembly GCF_042789955.1. Lineage (NCBI taxonomy): Bacteria > Bacillati > Actinomycetota > Actinomycetes > Micrococcales > Cellulomonadaceae > Oerskovia > Oerskovia sp. NPDC056781. Next base: position 4,360 of record NZ_JBHUAD010000270.1, on the reverse strand, counting down.
GCGGGCCGCCGGGGCCGCCAGGACCACCGCCCGGCCCGCCGCGGTGCCCGCGGGGGCCGCGGCCCTCGAAGCGGTCGTCGAACCGCTCGTCGTGACCGTGGTGACCCGGGTGGTCGTGATGGTCGTGCCTGTCGGGACGGGCGGACCCGTCGGGACGACCGGCACGGTCAGGACCGGACCCGTCGGGGCGTCCGCCGCGGCCGCCGCGTGGGCCACCGGGGAAGTCACCCCCGACGTCGGGTCCGAAGCCCTCGGGCTGGGGGAAGTCGTCGCGTCGACGACGGGGTCGGCCCCCGAAGGGGTCGAAGGCGCCTGCGCGGCCGGAGCGGTCGCGGGGCGGGCGGGAAGAGTCTGGGTGCTGATGGGGGGTACGCATGGGGTGTCTCCTGACGAGTCCGTGTGTCTGTGGGGCCCCTCCGCAGGGGCGTGCCGAGCGATGGGCCCGGGGGACGGGTGCTGGCGGGTTCTCGTCGGTCCTCCGACGGGCCCTCGGCCGGGCATCCGGGTCGTCGACGCTGCGCGGCCTGTGCCGCACCCTCCGCGTCGATGAGTTAAAGATATATCGTTGACGTATCGATAGTCAACCCCGGATCTCGATCGGGTTGCGGAGCCCGCGCGGGAACCGTCCAGGTCGTACAGTGACGGGAAGGCCCCGGGCACTCGCACCACGGGACCGGCAGTCGCTCAGCAGTCACCGTGCAACGACGCACACCCCGCACCGTCGCACGTCCCACGCCCGCTCCGGACCAGACAGAGGCGCAGATGACGACCAGCACCCCGGGACCCACGCAGGTCCCCCGGCACTACCTGATGTGCCGCCCCACGTACTTCACGGTCAGCTACGAGATCAACCCGTGGATGGACCGCGCCCGCCCGGTCGACACCGCGCTCGCCGTCTCCCAGTGGGAGCGCCTGCGCGACGTCTACCTCGACCTCGGTCACCGTGTCGAGCAGATCGCCCCCGAGCCCGGCCTGCCCGACATGGTCTACGCGGCCAACGGCGCGACCGTCGTCGACGGCCTGGTCTACTCGGCGCTGTTCCGCCACCCCGAGCGCGCGCCCGAGGGCCCGGCCTACCTCAAGTGGTTCGCCGACCGCGGGTACGTGACCCACTCGGCCGACCACGTCAACGAGGGCGAGGGAGACCTCCTCGTCGCGGGCGACGTCGTCCTGGCCGGGACAGGCTTCCGCACCGAGCGCAGCGCGCACCAGGAGGCCGCGAGCCTGTGGGGCCGCGAGGTCGTCACGCTCGAGCTCGTCGACCCGCGCTTCTACCACCTCGACACCGCGCTCGTCGTCCTGCGCGGCAGCGAGGGAGCGTCTGTCGCACCGGGCGGCACGCCGTCGCCGTTCCTCGCTCCCCTGCCCGACGGCGCCGCGCGCCCCCTCGACCCGACGCACCCCGGTGCGGCTCGTGCTGCGGCCGAGGTACCGGTGGACCTCGCGTACTACCCGCCGGCCTTCTCGCCCGCGTCCCAGGAGCTCCTGGCCGAGCGGTTCCCCGACGCGCACCACGCGACCGAGGCCGACGCGCTGGTGCTCGGCCTCAACGCGGTGAGCGACGGGCGGCACGTCGTCCACGCCCCGGCAGCGACCCACTTCGCGGGAGCCCTCGCCGAGCGCGGCTACGAGACGCTCGCGGTCGACACGTCCGAGCTCCTGCGCGGCGGCGGCGGCGCCAAGTGCTGCACGCTGGAGATCCGCTCGTGAGCGCCCAGAGCCAGGCGGCCCCCGCCTCCGCGACCGCTGCCGGCGCCGCACCCGACCACCTCGCGCACAACTACCACCCGCTGCCCGTGACCATCGCCACGGGCGAGGGCGCCTGGGTCACCGACGTCGACGGTCGGCGCTATCTCGACCTGCTCGCCGGGTACTCGGCGCTGAACTTCGGGCACCGCCACCCGGCGCTCGTCGAGGCCGCGACCGAGCAGCTCGGACGCGTGACCCTGACCTCGCGCGCGTTCGACCACGACCTGCTGCACCCGTTCGCGGACCGCCTGACACAGCTGATCGGCCCGCTGGTCAGAGACGGCGGCCCTGGCGCGACCCCGATGATGGTCCCCATGAACACCGGCGCCGAGGCCGTCGAGACCGCGATCAAGATCGCCCGCAAGTGGGGCTACGAGGTCAAGGGCGTGCCGGCCGGGCGGGCGAGCATCGTCGTCGGGCACGGGAACTTCCACGGGCGTACCACGACCATCGTGTCGTTCTCCGACGACCCGGACGCGCGGGACGGCTACGACCCGTTCACGCCCGGCTTCCGGCTCGTGCCCTACGGCGACGCCCGCGCCGTCGCGGACGCGATCGACGAGACCACCGTGGCCGTCCTCATGGAGCCGATCCAGGGAGAGTCGGGCGTCGTCGTGCCGCCCGACGACTACTGGCCGACGCTGCGCCGAGTGTGCGACGAGCGCGGCGTCCTGCTGATCGCGGACGAGATCCAGTCCGGCCTGGGCCGGACGGGGACCACGCTCGCCTGCGAGCTGTGGGACGTGCGGCCGGACCTCGTGACGCTCGGCAAGGCGCTGGGCGGCGGCGTCGTCCCCGTGTCGGCGGTCGTCGGGAGCAGCGACGTCCTGGGCGTCCTGACGCCCGGCACGCACGGATCGACGTTCGGCGGCAATCCGCTCGCGTGCGCCGTGGGGCTCGCGGTCGTCGCCCTCCTCGAGACGGGCGAGCACCAGGCCCGGGCCCGTGACCTGGGGACGCACCTGCACGCGCGGCTCGCGAGCCTGGTCGACGACGGCCTGCTGACAGGGGTCCGAGGTGTCGGGCTGTGGGCCGGGATCGACCTCGACCCGGCCCGTGGGACGGGCCGCGACCTGTGCGAGGCACTGCTCGCGCGGGGCGTCCTGGCCAAGGACACGCACGGCTCGACCATCCGTCTGGCACCCCCGCTCGTCGTCGACCGTCCAGACCTCGACCTCGGGATGGCCGCTCTGCGTGACGCACTGACGCAGCTCGCCGCGGATCGGTAGAGTCCGGAGGGTGACCACTCCTGCCTCTGACACCTCCACCCGCCTCGCCGAGTGGCAGCAGGCCTACACCGACCTGCAGTCCCTCGGCCTGAAGCTCGACCTGACCCGCGGCAAGCCCTCCGCCGAGCAGCTCGACCTCTCCGACGCCCTCCTGGCACTTCCGGGCGCAGGAACGGTCACCGACGCCGACGGCACCGACGTGCGCAACTACGGCGGCCTCGACGGCCTGCCGCAGATCCGCCGCATCTTCGCCGAGCTCCTCGACGTCCCCGCCGCCCAGCTCCTCGCGGGCGGCAACGCGAGCCTCACGCTCATGCACGACACGCTCGCGTTCGCCATGCTGTTCGGTCTGCCCGGCTCAGAGCGGCCGTGGTCGCACGAGGAGAAGGTACGGTTCGTGTGCCCGGTCCCGGGCTACGACCGCCACTTCGCGCTGTGCGAGGCCTTCGGCATCGAGATGGTCACCGTCCCCATGACGGCCGACGGCCCCGACGCCGAGGCCGTGGCCGCGCTCGTCGCCGACGACCCGACCATCAAGGGCATGTGGGTCGTGCCGACCTACGCCAACCCCGACGGCTCCGTGGTCTCGCGCGAGATCGCCCAGCGCCTCGTGTCGATGCCCGCTGCGGCCCCGGACTTCCGCATCATGTGGGACAACGCGTACGCGGTGCACCACCTCACCGACGTCGAGACCGAGTCCGCGCCGGCCCTGGCCCTGGCGGCCGAGGCCGGGAACCCGGACCGCGTGCTGCTCTACGCGTCGACCTCCAAGATCACGTTCCCCGGCGCGGGCGTCGCGTTCCTGGGCGCGTCCCCCGCCAACGTCGCCTGGTACAAGAAGCACCTCGCGGCCCAGTCGATCGGCCCGGATAAGATCAACCAGCTCCGCCACGCCCAGTTCTTCGGGGACGCCGACGGCGTGCGCGCGCACATGCGCAAGCACCGCGACGTGATCGCCCCCAAGTTCGAGGCCGTCGACGCGATCCTGCGCGAGCGCCTGGGAACCGACTCCGGCGCCTCGTGGACCGCGCCGCTCGGCGGGTACTTCGTGTCGCTCGACGTCGTCCCGGGCACTGCGGCGCGCGTCGTCCAGCTCGCCAAGGAGGCAGGGATCGCCCTGACCCCCGCGGGCGCGACGTTCCCGTACGGGAAGGACCCCCGCGACGCCAACATCCGCCTGGCACCGACCCTGCCCCCGCTCGACGAGGTCCGGGTCGCGATCGACGGCGTCGCGACGTGCGTCCTGCTCGCGGCGGCGGAGAAGGCGGCTGCGGACGCCTGACCCCCTCCTCCCCCGGAGCTGTCAGAACCAGCGTGACCTCTGGTCCACGTTCGTCCTGACGAGCACAGGTCCCCGACGGGCGGCCACGGACCCCTGGTCC
>NZ_JBHUAD010000269.1:0-4974 GCF_042789955.1 Oerskovia sp. NPDC056781 | reverse complement strand
GCCGGGTGCGGACGCTCCGGGACCCGACGGCGGAGCGGCCCTCGCGCGCGAGGGTGCGCCCCGACGTCCCCGGACCGAGCGGAAGCAGGTCTTGCTGCGTCTCGACCCGGCGGTGCACGACGCGCTCGCGCGCTGGGCGTCGGACGAGCTGCGGAGCGTCAACGCGCAGATCGACATGGTGCTGCGCCGGGCCCTCGACGCCGAGGGCCGACTGCCTCGGGACGTGCCCCCACCGCGTCGCCCGGGCCGCCCGTCGGCGGACTGACCGGCACTCGCTGGTCACCCCGGTGCCGAGAACGAGGTTGAGGTCGCCATCCTCCCGATGACGACCTCAACCTCGTTCTCGACCGCGCGGAACCTCGTGCTCGGCAGCCCCGAGGGAGCCGGTCAGCCTGCTCGGCGCAGCCGGAGCGAGTTGCCGACGACGAGGACCGAGCTCATCGCCATCGCGGCCCCGGCGATCATCGGGTTGAGCAGCCCGGCGGCGGCGAGCGGGATCGCGGCCACGTTGTAGGCGAAGGCCCAGAACAGGTTCTGCTTGATGACGCGCAGCGTCTGGCGCGAGAGCCGGATCGCGGTCGCGGTCGAGCGCAGGTCGCCGCGGACCAGCGTGATGTCGCTCGCCTCGATCGCGACGTCGGTGCCCGTGCCCATGGCCAGGCCGAGGTCGGCCCCGGCGAGCGCGGCGGCGTCGTTCACGCCGTCCCCGACCATCGCCACGACGCGGCCCTCCGCGCGCAGGCGCGCGACGACGTCGACCTTGTCCTGCGGCAGGACCTGCGCGATCACGTCCTCCTCCGCGATGCCGACCTGCCGGGCGGCGACCTTGGCCGCGCCCGCGTTGTCGCCCGTGAGGAGGAGGGGGCGAAGCCCCAGCGCGCGGAGCTCGGCCACGGCCTGGGCCGAGGTCTCCTTGACGGGGTCGCGCAGGACGAGGACGCCCTGGGCCGTGCCGTTCCAGGCGACGACGACGGCGGTCGCGCCCGTGGACTCGGCCTCGTCGAACGCTCGGCGCAGGTCGGTCCCCGCGTCGTCAGAGCGAGCGTGCCCCTGAGGCCTCGCTGGTTCCGACACGTCGAACGCGACGCCCTGCTCGGCGAGCCACGTCGGGCGCCCGACCAGGACCCGCTGCGCGTTGAGGGCGCCTGCGGGGGACAGGCCCGAGTGCGCGGTGCGGACCAGGCCGCTCACGCCGCCGCCCGGGGAGCTCACGAAGTCGAAGACCTGCGCGGAACCGACGGTCACGCCGTCGGCGCCGGTCTCGACGACCGCCCCGTCCGAGTCGTCAGGACCAGCGTGACCTCCAGCGCTCGCCGGCTCGGACACGCGGTGCCCGACCCCGTCCGCGACCCGCGTCGCCGCAGACGCGATCGCCTGGGCGATCGGGTGCTCGCTCAGCCCCTCCACCGCACCGGCGAGGCGCAGGGCGTGGTGGGCGGCGCCGTCGGGCGTCTCGCTCGACGAGCCGGCAGCTGCCCGCGCCGCGTCCGGCGACAGGTCGAGCGTGCCCTCGCGCGTGACCACGCGCTCGAGGGCCATGCGGCCCTGCGTGACGGTACCGGTCTTGTCGAGGACGATCACCTCGACCCGGCGCGTGGACTCCAGGACCTCGGGGCCCTTGATGAGGACGCCGAGCTGGGCGCCGCGTCCCGTGCCGACGAGCAGGGCGGTCGGCGTCGCGAGCCCCAGGGCGCACGGGCACGCGATGATCAGCACGGCCACGGCGGCCGTGAACGCGAACTGCGTGCTCGCACCGGCGAGCAGCCAGCCGCCCAGGGTGAGCACGGCCAGGACCAGGACGATCGGCACGAACACGGCCGAGATCCGGTCCGCGAGGCGCTGCACGGGAGCCTTGCCCGTCTGTGCCTGGCTCACGAGACGCCCGATCTGCGCGAGCGTCGTCTCCTCGCCCACGCGCGTCGCACGGACGAGCAGGTGGCCCGAGGTGTTGACCGTCGCTCCCGTGACGTCGTCGCCGGGCGTCACGTCGACCGGGACGGGCTCGCCCGTCAGGAGCGAGGTGTCGACGGCGGAGGCCCCCTCGACCACGACGCCGTCGGTCGCGACCTTCTCGCCCGGGCGGACCGTGAACAGGTCGCCCTCGCGCAACGCCGAGACGGGGACGCGCTCGGTCACGCGGTGGCCGTCGGGGCCGGTCGTGACGCGCTCGGCGTCCTTGGCGCCCATCGCGAGGAGCGAGCGCAGCGCGTCGCCGGCCTTGCGGCGCGAGCGGTGCTCGGACCATCGGCCCGCAAGGAGGAACGTCGTGACGACGGCCGCGACCTCGAAATAGAGCTCGGGCATCGCGGCATGCTCTCGCGACGGCAGCAGCGAGACCTGCATCTGCATGCCGATCTCGCCCGCGCCGCCCAGCAGCAGCGCCCACAGGGACCACAGGGTCGCGGCGATCACGCCGATCGACACGAGCGTGTCCATGGTCGACGCGCCGTGGCGGGCCGCGCGGAAGGCGGCGGTGTGGAAGGGCCATGCGCCCCACGACACGACCGGCAGCGCGAGGGCGGTGACGACCCACTGCCAGCCCGGGAACTGCAGCGCCGGGACCATCGACAGCAGCACGACGGGCAGCGTGAGGGCCGCGGCGACCTTGAGGCGGCGCCCGAGGTCGGCGCCGCGGTCGCGCGTCGGGGCCGAGGTGTCGGCCGACGCGAGGGGTACGGGAGCGGGAGCCGGAGCGGGCTCGGCAAGCACGTCGGAACCAGCGTGCTCCGGGATGCTCGCTGGTTCTGGCACGACGGCGGCCCCAGGAGCCGCCACCCTCGCCGGGACGGCGGGGCTCGCAGCGCGACGCCCCGTGACCCGCGCCCGGTAGCCGGCCTTCTCGACGGCCTCGACGAGCTCGGCGTCGGTGACGCCCTCGGGCAGCACGACGTGCGCGCTCTCGAGGGGCAGGTTGACGGTGGCCTCGACGCCGTCGACGCGGTTGAGCCGCTTCTCGACGCGCGCGACGCACGACGCGCACGTCATGCCCTCGATCGCGAGGTCGACCTCGACCAGGGTCGGCCCGGCGGTCAGGCCGGTGGGGGTGGTCATCCGTGCTCCTTGGGAGTCAGGTGCGTCCGGCGGGTCCCGCCGGGTGGGGTGCTCCGTCGCGGCCCGCTGGTGGCGGGCGGGGGCGGTGTGTGCAGTTCGAGCGGTGCCCGACGACGGGGCGGGGGCCGGGGGTCCGGCCGGTGCTCCGTCGTCGGGCGGGTCGAGCGGTCAGGCCTGCGGGACCTGGAGGTCGTACGTCTTCTGTGCGGGCGCGGCGTCCGCACCCGAGTCCGTGCCGCAGCCGCAGCCGCAGTTGTGGGCCTTGCGGTCGGCGGCCTGCTCGGCCGACTGCGCGGCCTGGGCGTCGAGCTGGACCTCGTAGCTCACGACCTCGTATCCGGCCTCGTCGACGGCCTCGCGCAGCGCGGCCTCGTCGAGCGGGTCGTCCGAGAAGACGGTGACCTCGGAGGCGCCGCCGACGTTCAGGTCGACGCTGATGTTCTCCACTCCGGGGACGGCGCCCACGTCCTTGGTGACGTGCGAGACGCAGTTGCCACAGGTCATGCCGGTGACGCCGAGGGTGGTGACGGTGCTCATGGTGCTCCTTGGGAGGGGTGGGGTGTCAGCTGCGGACGAGACGGGCGATGGCGTCGGACGCCTCGCGGACCTTGGCGGCGCCCTCGGCCTCGGAGGACCGGGCGGCGTCGACGACGCAGTGGCCGAGGTGGTCCTCGACGAGTCCGATGGACACCGCCTGGAGGGCCTTGGTCACCGCGGAGACCTGGGTGAGGATGTCGATGCAGTAGACGTCCTCGTCGATCATGCGGGCGATGCCACGGACCTGGCCCTCGATGCGGCGCATGCGCTTGAGGTAGGCCTCCTTGTCGGAGGCGTACCCGTGGGGGCCGGTGTGGGCGGGGGCAGCGCCCGGCTCGACCGGGCGCTGGGTGGTCGTGTCGCTCATGCTGGGCCTCCGTGATCACTCGCTCGGATACCCCTACTGGGTACCAACCCTCAAAGGTACCCCCGCGGGGTATCCCCTTGTCAAGGGGGCGAAGGTCCCTCCGCGACGAATGCGCGGTTCGCCACGACATGCGGCCGTTTCGGGTGTTCGATGAGAGTCGAACAGCCCGCACGGACGGTGCTCCAGCGTTCCTGGCGGGACACGATCCGACGTCAGGAGCCCACCATGACCACGCAGGACCCGATCCTCACCGCCTTCTCCACCACCGCCAAGCAGGTCTGGTACTGGCCAGTGATCCGCGGCGTCGTCGCGATCCTCTTCGGCGTCGTCGCGCTCGTGTGGCCCGAGATCACGGCCGTCGTCTTCATCTGGATCGTCGCGATCTTCACGCTCGTCGACGGCCTGTTCGAGATCGTCGAGGGCATCCGCCGCCGAGGGACGGGCGGCACGGCGGCCCTCGTCACGATCGGGCTCGTGAGCGTCGCCGTCGGCATCGTGCTGCTCGTGTGGCCCGGCAAGACTGCCGAGGTCCTCGTGTGGATCATCGGTCTGTGGGCCGTGATCCTCGGTCTCTTCCAGACGATCGCGAGCATCGAGCTCCGCAAGGTCCCCGGCAGCGGCTGGGGCTGGGGCGTCTTCGCGGGCCTGCTCGCGCTCGTCTTCGGTGTCCTGGTCCTGTTCAACGTGGGCGCGGGCGTCGTGTCGATCGTGTGGATCCTCGCGATCGTCGCCCTCGTCTGGGGCGTCGCGCTCATCGCGTTCGGCTTCCAGATCCGCAGCCTGGGCAAGAAGGTCGGTCAGATCAGCTACTGACCGCGCCGGAGCCGCCTGCCGAGCCGTTCACGACGGCACGGTCGGGCGTGAGGTGAGCGGCGCCGACGAGTGGGGCCGGCCCTGCTACGTGTTCCACCCGCTGGTGCGGCTCTTCGCCCTCTCCCTTCCCGACGGCCGGGCAAGGGGCGAACCGGCCGGACGCTTCCGTGGGGCGTAACCGGTGGCTAACCGGCACGCCCTACCCT
>NZ_JBHUAD010000268.1:0-5012 GCF_042789955.1 Oerskovia sp. NPDC056781 | reverse complement strand
GAGGCGTCGTCGGGCCCGACCGCGCCTCCCCCGCGAGCGTCGACGGCTCGCCGGGCTGCGTCACGCCCCGCCGCCCTGCCGGTGCGCGGCCGCCTGGGCGGCCGACACCGGGTAGAACTGCGCGAACTTCTTGTACTGCTTGAGCTCCGACAGCCAGACCCACAGCGAACGCCGCGGGTCGCGGTCCTGGCTGTACTTGAGCGGGTGCGCCACGCGACGCACCTTCTTGAGCCGGCTCGCGACCGTGGGGTCGCTCATGCTCGGCAGGTACTTCTTCAGGAGCGGGCCGGGCACGATCCGGTAGAGGATCGGGACGCGCCGGGGATCCGGGGTGCGCCCCTGCTGCAGATGCTCCCCCACCCAGTACGTGACCGGGTTGATGCCGCTCGCGGTCAGGTAGTAGTTCGACCGGCCCGTGCGCGGGTTGAGCTCGAAGAAGTGCGCCCGCCCGTCGCGCGGGTCCACCTTGATGTCGAAGTTCGCGAACCCCGTCCACCCCAGGTGCTCGACGAGGCGACGCGCGTCGGCCTCGACCTGCGGGAGCACCTCGGTGAGGATGGCCGCCGGGTTGCCCAGCGTGCCCGGGGTGTGCTCCTCGATGAGGACGCGGCCGCCGTGCGCCATGCGCACGGTGCCGTCCTGGGCGGAGAACGTCGTCATGATCTGCATCTGCGAGTCGTTGCCCGGGACGAACTCCTGGATGATGAACGGCTCGCGGTACCCCGCCTCGCCCGCCGCCCGCAGCAACCACTCGAGCTGCGAGACGTCCGTGAGGTGGTGCACCTTCTGCTTCCCGGCGAAGGACGTGTGGTGGTAGGCCACGTTGTCGCCCGGCTTGGCCACGATCGGGAACCGCAGGCCGAGCTCGCCGACCCGCTCGCCCCCGCGGCGCACCACCGTGCGGGGGTGTGGGACCCCCAGCTCGTGGCACAGCTCGGAGAAGCGCTGCTTGTCCATGACGCGGTCCAGCAGGTCCACGCTCGTGTACGGCACGACCGCGACGTCCTCGATCTTGGCCCGCTGCTCGGAGAGCGCGCGGACGTACCAGTCGGTGCACGTGACGACCATGACCGGGGCCGTGGCCTGGGCCGCGAGCCGACGGATCGTGGCGACCATGACCTCCGGGTCGTCGAGCCGGGGCTCGATGACGTTGGTCAGGATCTGCGAGTACCGCATGTTCCGGGTCGAGACGATCGAGACGACGGTGCTGTGCACGCCGTACGCCTCGTGAAAAGCGCGGGCCAGGCTGTAGGCACCCGCATCACCCCCGAGGATGATGGGGTGCACCACAGCCGGCCGGGTCACCCCTCGGCTCACGCGTCGCCTTCAGCGCTCTCGCTGCGGTCACCGGACCACTCGGTGTGGAACACACCGGGCTTGTCCACGCGCTGGTACGTGTGCGCCCCGAAGAAGTCGCGCTGCGCCTGGATCAGCGCGGCGGGCAGACGCTCCGCGCGCACGCCGTCGTAGTACGCGAGCGACGACGAGAACGCGGGCGTCGGGACGCCGTTGAGCGCGGCCTGCGACACGACGCGACGCCAGGACGAGACGCCCTCGCCGACGGTCTGCGTGAAGTACGGGTCGGCGAGCAGGAGCGGGAGGTCCTCGTCGCGCTCGTACGCCTCGGTGATGCGGTTGAGGAAGCGGGCCCGGATGATGCAGCCACCTCGCCAGATGCGGGCCATGGCCCCACGGTCGATGTTCCAGCCGAACTCCTGGGACGCCGCGGCGATCTGGTCGAAGCCCTGCGAGTACGCGACGACCTTCGAGGAGTACAGCGCGCGACGGACGTCCTCGACGAACGCGTCGCGGTCCGTGATCTCCCACGTGCCGGCGTCGGCGGGCAGCACGCCCACGGCCGCGGTGCGCTGAGGCACCGAGCCCGACAGCGCACGGGCGAACGTCGCCTCGGCGATCCCCGTGATCGGGACGCCCAGGTCGAGGGCGTTCTGGACCGTCCAGCGGCCCGTGCCCTTCTGCTCGGCCCGGTCGAGGATGACGTCGACGAAGGCCTTGCCGGTCTCGGCGTCGACGTGCTGGAGCACGTCGGCCGTGATCTCGATGAGGAACGACTCGAGGTCGCCCTTGTTCCACTCGGCGAAGATCTCGCCGATCTCCTGGGCGGAGGCGCCGAGGCCCTGCTTCAGGAGGTCGTACGCCTCGGCGATGAGCTGCATGTCGGCGTACTCGATGCCGTTGTGCACCATCTTGACGAAGTGACCCGCGCCGTCCGGACCGACGTACGTGCAGCAGGGCACGCCGTCGACCTTGGCGGAGATGTCCTCGAGGATCGGACCGAGGGTCTCGTAGGACTCGGGGGCGCCGCCGGGCATGATGCTCGGGCCGTTGAGCGCGCCCTCCTCACCGCCCGAGACACCGGTGCCCACGTAGTGCAGGCCCTTCTCCTTGAGCTCGGCCTCGCGGCGACGCGTGTCGGGGAAGTGCGCGTTGCCCGCGTCGATGATGATGTCGCCCTGCTCGAGGAGCGGGACGAGCTCGGCGATCACGGCGTCGGTCGCGGCGCCGGCCTTGACCATGACGACGACCTTGCGGGGGCGCTCGAGCGAGGCGACGAAGTCCGCCATCGACTCGGAGGGGATGAAATCGCCGTCGCTGCCGTGGTCCGCGATGAGCGACTGCGTCTTGGCGAAGGAGCGGTTGTGCACCGCGGTCGTGTAGCCGTGACGGGCGAAGTTGCGGGCCAGGTTGCGGCCCATGACCGCGAGTCCGGTGACGCCGATCTGTGCGCGGGCTGACATCTGCTGTGCTCCTCGGGGTAGGTGCGGGCACCGGCGAGCAGGAGTCCCGGACGCCGGCGAGACGAGCCGACGACGAGCGCCGGCGGACACTCAGGACAGCCTAGTCCGGCGATCACGATTCGATCTCCTCCGCGCGCCTTACCTCCAGGATGTGGACATCTGCTCGTACTGTGCCGCTGTGATCAAGTCCGGAGAACCGCAGGCACCGCCGGACTTCCTGCGTGCCCTGGAGTCGATCGGCCGCCGCCGGGTGCGCCCCGAGGTCAGGCTGCGCGAGGTCACGGCTCCGAGCCGCATCGCCCCCTTCGCCCTGGCGCTCACGGGCGAGGTCGACGGGACCGACGCCGCGGGCGAGGCGCTCGCGAGCGGCCGGTTCATCGTGCTGCACGACCCGGCGGGCCAGGAGTCCTGGCACGGGACGTTCCGGGTCGTGACGCTCGTGCGTGCGACCCTCGACCCCGAGCAGGCCACCGACCCGCTCCTCGGGGAGGTCGCGTGGACCTGGCTCGAGGAGGCTCTCGACCACGCAGGGGTCGACGCGCTCGCCGAGGGCGGCACCGTGACCCGTGTCCTGTCAGAGAGCTTCGGCGCCCTCGCGGGCCAGGCGAACGGCGTCGACCTCGAGATCCGGGCCTCGTGGACGCCCCTCTCGACCGACCTGGGACCCCACCTGGACGCCTGGTCCACGCTGCTGTGCACGGCCGCCGGTCTGCCGCCGCTCCCGGACGGCGTGACGTCGTTGCGCTCGCGACGCAATACCGTGGGTCCATGAGCTCGGCCCACACCCCCTCGTTCTCGCACGCGCCCGACGGCCGCGGCGGTGCCCACGCGGCGTCCGTCCCGGAACCGGCCGACGCGCAGGACGCACCCGTCGCGCCCGTCGCGCCCACCCCTGCTGCCCCCGCTGCACCGTCTGTACCGTCAGTACCGTCAGTGATACCGCTCACCGAGCCCGCCGACGGCGTCGGCCCGGTGATCGACACCCCCGAGGCCTTCGCCGAGGTCGTCGCAGCGTTCGCGGCGGCCTCCGGCCCCGTCGCGGCCGACGCCGAGCGCGCCTCGGGCTACCGGTACGGCCAGCGCACGTACCTCGTCCAGGTCCGCCGCGAGGGCGCCGGGACCGCGCTCATCGACCCCATCGGGGTCCCCGACCTCTCGCCGCTGCGCGAGGCCGTGGGCGACGCCGAGTGGATCCTGCACGCCGCCTCGCAGGACCTGCCCGGTTTTGCCGAGCAGAACCTGTTCCCCGCCCGCATCTTCGACACCGAGCTCGCGGCCCGCCTGCTGGGCATGGAGCGTGTGGGGCTGGCCGCGGTCATCGCGGAGGTCCTGGGCCTCGGTCTCGCCAAGGAGCACTCGGCCGCGGACTGGTCCACGCGACCGCTGCCCGTGGACTGGCTGCGCTACGCGGCGCTCGACGTCGAGGTGCTCATCCCGCTGCGCAAGATCCTGGGCGAGCGGCTCGAGGAGCAGGGCAAGTCCGAGTGGGCCGCGCAGGAGTTCGAGGCCGTGCGCACCGCTCCCCCGCCGCCGCCCCGCGAGGAGCCGTGGCGTCGCACGTCGGGTGTGCACGCGCTGCGCAACCCGCGCAGCCTGGCGGTCGTGCGCAGCCTGTGGGAGGCGCGCGACGAGAACGCCCGTCGTCGGGACATCGCCCCGGGCCGGGTCCTGCCCGACCGTGCGATCGTCGCGGCGGCCCAGGCCATGCCGCGCTCGGTGCCCGAGCTCGTCCGGCTGCCCGCGTTCTCGGGACGCAACACTGCCCGTCGTGCGGCGTCGTGGCAGCAGGCGATCGACAAGGCACTGGCCCTGCCTCAGGACGCCCTGCCGAGCTCGCGCGGGCCCCGCAGCGACGCCCCGCCGCCCCCGCGCGCGTGGGCCGAGCGCGACCCCGAGGCTGCCCGTCGCCTGGACGCGGCGCGCGCCGTCGTTCAGCGCCTCTCGGACGAGCACGACGTCCCGCTCGAGAACCTCCTGCAGCCCGACGCGCTGCGTCGCGTGTGCTGGACGCCGCCCACGCCGCTGGACACCGAGCACGTCGCGCAGTTCCTGCGCGGGCGCGGTGCCCGCGAGTGGCAGGTCGGGCTCGTGGCCGGGCCTCTCGCTGCGGCCCTCGCCGACCCCGGGTCGGTCCCGCGTCCTGCGCCCGCGCCGGGCACGGGGGCCAAGTCCCGCTCGGACGACGGCGGCGACCTGAGCCGACCGGGAACCGACTGATCCCGGCCCGGACCCGAGGGCCCGGACGACGCGACG
>NZ_JBHUAD010000267.1:0-5028 GCF_042789955.1 Oerskovia sp. NPDC056781 | reverse complement strand
CCACGCCCGGGGTGGGGGTGCTGCCGCGGCCCACCCCCGCGCCCCCCCCGCCCCCCGGCCTCGTCGAGCGCGGGCTGCTGCGTCGCGAGGAGGGGCGCATCCTCGGCATCTTCCCGACGACGCGCTGGCCCGCCGCGGACTCGCGCCACGAGGGCGAGGTGCGGCGCACCCTCACGCGCGTCCTGCGCGACGGCGTCGCCCCCGACGAGCGGACGGGCGCGCTCGTCGCGATGCTCGCGGCCACGAAGCAGGCCGGTCGGGTCATGGCCGCCGGTGCCGAGCTTTCGGCGACCGAGCGGCGCGAGATCGACCACCGCGCGAAGGAGCTCGCCGAGGGGAGCTGGGCGGCGGGGGCGACGCGACGCTACGTCGAGGAGATCACGGCGGCCACGACCGCGGCGCTCACCACGACCATGGTCATCGCGGGCGCCCAGTCCTGACCGTGCGCGTCCCGCCGACGAGGCGCGACACTCGCGGGTTTCCCTTGACGACGCGCGCCCGGGTACAGTAGTTCGGTTGCCTCGGCGAGGGACGTCTGACGGCCGGTGAGACACCGGAAGGTCAGCAGGATCCTGAAGGGTCCCCGTAATCGACTGGGCGGTCGTCCTCGTGCGCCCGTCATGTGTCCCGCGCCGACGCAGCCGCCCCGTCCTCCGGTGCCAACCAGCCGGCCGGACAGCCGATCGCTTCCCACTGGTGGTCGGCCCGCAACCGTTCTTCAGGAGTTCACGTGTCCGAGATCAAGCTTGTCGCAGAGGCCCGCACCGAGTTCGGCAAGGGTGCCGCCCGTCGCATCCGTCGCGCTTCCCAGATCCCTGCCGTCCTGTACGGGCACGGCACGGACCCCGTCCACATCGCGCTCCCCGGGCACGTGACGACGCTGGCTCTCAAGCAGTCCAACGCACTCTTCTCGATCGAGCTCGACGGCAAGCCCGTCCTCGCGATCGCCAAGGACGTCCAGCGCGACCCGGTCAAGGACGTCGTCGAGCACATCGACCTCCTCATCGTGAAGAAGGGCGAGAAGGTCGAGGTCGAGGTCAACGTGCACGTCGTCGGCGAGTCCGCTCCCGGCACGATCCACGTCGTCGAGTCGCAGACGCTGCTCCTCGAGGCCGAGGCCACGCACCTGCCGGAGGCCGTCGAGGTCTCGATCGAGGGCCTCGAGGCCGGGCACATCGTCCGCGCCGGCGAGATCACGCTGCCCAAGGGCTCCGTGTTCCACGGCGACGCCGAGCTCGCGGTCGTCGCGATCACCGAGCCGCGCAGCGAGGTCGCTGCCGAGGCAGAGGCCGAGGCCGCCGAGGCAGCCGACGAGGCTCCCGCCGAGGCCTGAGCCTCACCCTCCTGAGGTCGGTCCCCGCTCCGCCGGGTCCGGTCCGCAGGACCGCAGGACACGTACGTTCGAGGCGTCCGGTGCCGTACGGCGCCGGGCGCCTCGGACGTTCCCCTCAGAACTCGATGAAGGACCAGGTGACATGACCGACCAGCCGTGGCTCGTCGTCGGGCTCGGGAATCCCGGACCCACCTACGCGGGCAACCGTCACAACGTCGGACACATGGTGCTCGACGTCCTGGCCGGGCGGTCCGGCGCGACCTTCAGCGCGCACAAGGCGCGCGCCGCGGTGGCCGAGGCGCGCCTCGGTGTGCTGCCGGGCGGAGCCCCGGGGCCCCGGGTGCTCCTGGCCAAGCCGTCGACGTACATGAACACGTCGGGCGGTCCGGTCGCGGGCCTCGCCCAGTACTTCGGGATCGACCCCGACCACGTGATCGTCGTCCACGACGAGGTGGACATCCCGTTCGGGGACATCAAGCTCAAGTCCGGTGGCGGCGAGGGCGGCCACAACGGCCTGCGCGACATCACCAAGGCGCTCGGGACCCGCGACTACGTCCGTGTCCGCGCGGGCGTCGGTCGCCCCCCGGGGCGCATGGACACCGCGGACTACGTCCTGAAGAACTTCTCCGGTGCGGAGGCCAAGGAGCTGCCGTTCCTGCTCGACGACGCCGCGGACGCCGTCGAGATGGTCCTCACCGAGGGGCTGCTCGCGGCCCAGGGGAAGTTCCACACCAAGGCCTGACCTCCGGGCCGCCGCGCTGCCGGTCGGCATCCGGCCGGCGGCCGTGGTCCGGGAGCCCGGACTTCACCCGGGTGACGTGTCCGGTTCATCCGTTGTGGCCGGGACGTGCGCCCTAGGCTGGATCGATATCCAACCTGGGCGGGCGGCCGTCTCCTGCCCCACGACGGAGGCACGATGACCGAGGGTGTGGCGCTCGCGCACGACTACGCGACGCAGCGCGGGGGCGCCGAACGGGTGGCCCTGTGGTTGGCCGAGGCCTTTCCCGGATCGCCGATGTACACGACCCTCTACGACCAGCCGGGCACGTTCCCCGAGTTCTCCCGGCTCGACCTGAGGACGTCCGCGCTCGACCGCGTCGGCGCGCTGCGCCGCCACCACCGGCTCGCGCTGCCCCTCCTCGCCCCTGCGGTCTCGGCGCAGCGGGTCGACGCCGACGTCCTGCTCGCTAGCTCGACGGGCTGGGCCCACGGATACCGTGGAGCTGGCCGGACGGTCGTCTACTGCCACGCGCCGGCCCGGTGGCTCTACCAGCGGGACCGCTACCTCGGAGGCCGGGACGGAGCGAGCACCGGGGACCGGCTCCGCAGCGGCGTCGCGGCCGCGGCGCTCGCCGCGCTGAGCCCGGCCCTGCGCGGCTGGGACCGGCGGGCCGCAGGACGCGCCGACGTCTACCTCGCCAACTCGACCGTCACCCAGCGTGCGGTCCGCGAGGCCTACGGCATCGAGGCCGAGATCCTGCCCCCGCCCCCCGCGATGCTGCCCGCCGGGCCCGAGCGCGAGGTGCCCGGGATCGAGCCGGGCTTCCTGCTGTGCGTCGCCCGCCTCCTGCCGTACAAGAACGTCGACGTCCTGGTCGAGGCGGCCCGCCTCGCCGGACGCCACCTCGTGATCGTCGGGGACGGTCCCGACCGGGCACGTCTCGAAGGCCTCGCCGCGCGCGGGCGACCCGTCTCCGGCAGGTGGGGCACGCCGTCGGGCACGGGCGGCGGGACCACGCTGCTCGGCCGGGTCGACGACCCCGAGCTGCGCTGGCTCTACCGGAGCTGCTCGATGCTCGTCGCCGCCTCGTACGAGGACTACGGGCTGTCCCCGCTCGAGGCGGGTGCGTTCGGGCGGCCTTCCGTGGTCCTGCGGGACGGCGGGTACCTCGACACGGTCGTCGACGGGGTGACCGGGGCGTTCTTCGACGCCCCCGAGCCCGACCTCGTCGCGCGGGCAGTCCAGGACGCCTCGGTCGTCCCGTGGGAGGATGACGTCCTGACCTCGCACGTCGAGACCTTCGCGCTCCCGCGCTTCGTCGCGCGGCTCCGCGAGGTCGTCGAAGAGCAACGAGGCCTCGTGCACGCCGGTGCCAGCACCTCAGGGGAGAGGGACTCATGACAGTCCGGGAGTTCGTCCGCACGGTGTGGGCCGGCAAGTACTACGTGCTGGCGGCCGTCCTCGTGGTCGTGGGCGGGGCGTTCGTCTACCTCAACCAGCAGGAGACCGTCTACAAGGCGACCGCGACCGTGCGGCTCGTCGGCGTGCAGTCGGCGCAGGGCGGGGAGCAGGTCGTCGAGGTCACGGTCGACACCGACCTGAGCGACGTCACGTCCGACCCCGTCGTGCAGGCCGCGGCGACCACGCTCGGCTACACGGGCGACCCCGCGACGCTCGCCGCGCAGGTCTCGGCCGACTACCCCGGCGAGAGCCAGAGCCTCATCGCCATCAGTGCGAAGACCCTCGACCCGCAGGAGTCCCAGGACGTCGCCAACGCGTTCGCCGACGCCTACGTCGCCCAGCTCACGGTCCTCCGCGACGCGCAGATCGCGGCGCTCGACGCGAGGAGGCAGGCGCTCGCCGCGCAGCTCGCGGGCGTCACGGCCCGGCTCTCGGTCGTCACGGACGACCCGCTCGCTCTCGCCGAGAAGGAGACCATCGTCACCGACTACACGTCGCTCACGGTCCAGGCGAACACGCTCCGGGCGATCACCGTCCCCGCTGAGGTCGAGACGCCCGCCACCAGCGCTGAGGCGCTCGGTCTGGGGCGGAGCACGGTGCTCGCCCTCGCGGGCCTGGCGGGGCTCGTCGCGGGCATCGGGCTGGCCTTCGCGCGCCGAGGCCTCGACGTCCGGGTGCGTGGTGCGGCCGACGCGGCGCGCCTCGCGCAGACCCCCGTGCTGGCCGAGCTCTACGGTGTCAGGTCCTCGGACCGTGACTACAGCCACTCGCACACGCTGCCCGTGTCGCGCAAGCTCGCGACGCCCTTCACCGAGTCGATCCGCGAGCTCAGGACCGCCGTCCAGGTCTCCCTCGCGGAGGCGGACCGCGTCGTCGTGGTCGTCACGGCCGCGGACCCGCACGCGCCTCGCACGTTCATCGCCGCGAACCTCGCGGCGTCGTTCGCGCTCAGCGGCCGACGGACCATCGCGGTCTCGGGCGACCTGCGCCGCCCTCAGCTCGACCGGGTCCTGCCGCCGCCCGAGGGCTGGTCGGGCGACCGGCACACGCTGCGCCCCACGAGCATCCCCAACCTGGGTGTCTTCCCCGTCCCCGAGGAGGAGATGGACCCGGCGGACTTCCTCGCGACGACCCGCGCGGGAAAGCTCATCGCCGACCTGAGCGACGACGCCGAGGTGGTCGTGATCGATGCCCCGCCCGTGCTCGCCGCCGCGGACGCGACGATCCTCGGGCGCTACGCGACGGGCGTGGTGCTCATCGCCTCCGCGGGCAAGACCGACCGGGCGGTCCTCGCCGAGGCCTCCGAACGCCTCCGCATCAACAACGTGCCCCTCGTCGGTATCGCGCTCGCGGGCGTCAAGAGCGACCGGCGCATGCTCTACGCCTCGACCTACGGCGACCCGGACCGTCAGGACGACGGACCCGGCACCCGGTCGGCGGGAGGCGACGCGGTCGCACAGGCTCCCGCGCTCGCCGCCGAACGCCCCGATGCGGGAGCGCCGGGGGACGGCGG
>NZ_JBHUAD010000266.1:0-5071 GCF_042789955.1 Oerskovia sp. NPDC056781 | reverse complement strand
CGTCCGGCCCTTCGTCATGCACTCACTCGATGGTCGGGGCCGTGACGACCTCCCACGCCCCAGCGGCTTGGGCGTGATCGAGGACCTCGGCCAGGCGCCGGATGCCGAACCCCGGCCGGTGACGGCCGGGTCGAGGTAGATCGTCTCCTCGACACCGTGCACGTACGAACGTCGCGGTGGAGGTGATCACGTAGTGGGCACAACTGCGAGCGAGCCCCGCCGCGTCGGCGGCGCTCGCCGCGCAGCTGCAGGCTTACCCGAACGTGCTCGACGTCGCCACCTCGTCCCCGGAGCGCCCGTGCACCACGCCGGTCGCGAACCCGGACCCGGCCGGGGCACCGACGCCGAGGATGACCGGCTGCGGGCCGCCGGGCGCGGCACCACAGCACGAGCCACCCGCCTCGTCCTCGGCCCCCAGCGCCAGGTCGGTCGAGCACACACCGGTGGCAGGCAGGTTCAGCTGGACCAGGTCCGCCGCGGCCCGGTCGCCCGCCAGGGCGGCGGCGATCGAGCGGACCTGCTCGTAGCCCGTGGCGAGCAGGAATGTCGGGGCCCGCCCGTAGGACTTCATCCCGGCGAGGTAGAACCCGTCGTCGGGGTGCTGGAGCAGCTTCTCCCCGTGCGGGGGCACCGTGCCGCACGAGTGGAAGTTGGGGTCGATGAGCTCGGCCAGCCGGCTCGGGGACTCCACCACCGGGTCCAGGTCCAGGCGCACCTCGCGCAGCATGTCCAGGTCCGGGCGGAACCCGGTCGCGTTCACGATCGCGTGGACCTGCAGGTCCAGCGCCTCCTCGCGCGAACGGCCCAGGACCCGCACCGTGTCCTGGCCGGGCACGAGCTGTTCGATCGAGATCCACCTCACCAGCGCCAACCGGCCAGCCTCCACCGCGGCCTGCAGGCGGGTGCCCAGGAGCCCGCGCGCGGGCAGCTCGTCGTCGGCCCCGCCGCCGAACAGGCGCCGCGCAGAACCGCCGCGGATCGCCCAGGTCACCGTGGTGCCCTGCACGGACTCCGCGAGCTCGACCAGGGACAGCAGCGTGTTCGCTGCTGAGTGCCCCATCCCGACGACGAGCGTGTGCTTGCCTGCGAACCGCTCGCGGGCCGTTCCCAGGACGTCGGGCAACGGGCCCGTGACGAAGGCCTGCGCCTGCGTCTCACCGAGAGCGGGCAGACCGCTGGTCCCCAGCGGGTTGGACGTCGTGAACGTCCCGGACGCGTCGATCACCGCGCGCGCCAGCACGTCCTCGACCTGCCCGT
The DNA here is from genome assembly GCF_042789955.1 of Oerskovia sp. NPDC056781. Taxonomy (NCBI): domain Bacteria; kingdom Bacillati; phylum Actinomycetota; class Actinomycetes; order Micrococcales; family Cellulomonadaceae; genus Oerskovia; species Oerskovia sp. NPDC056781. Next base: position 3,814 of record NZ_JBHUAD010000266.1, on the reverse strand, counting down.
CCGCCCTCACGGTCCGCACGCGGTACGCGCGCCGCTCCCGGCCCAGGGATCGGGTCTTGTCCGCACCGTCGCGAGCCACTGCCAGCACCCGCGTCCTGGTCCGCAACCGCGTCGCGACCTGCTCGGTCGCGGCCAGCGGCGCCAGGTACTGGTCCACGAGCTCGCCCCCCGTGGGCAGCCTGTCCAGGTCCGGGACCCTCCATCCGGTGGGCTCGAGCAGGCGCCGAGCGGCGTCGTCGATGTCGTAGCGCCACGGCGAGAACAACCGCACGTGGCCCCACGACGTGACCGCTGCTCCCGGCCCGTCGCCCGCCTCGAGCACGACCGGTTCCAGGCCTCGCTCCAGCAGGTGGGCGGCCGCGGCCAGCCCCACCGGTCCCCCACCGATCACCACGACCGGCAGGTCAGCACGCACGACCTCACTCATCACCACTCCTCGCATCGACAACCATCAATGAACGCCGTGTCGACAACGTATCCACAAACTTCGATACGTGGCAAGATGGAGTCCATGACCACGACGACGGACCTGCCCCTCGCACGAGTCGGCACGGCCGGCGCCGGAGGTGCCCCCTGCTGCGCGCCGCTGGTCCGCCAGGCCGCCGACCCCCGGACCGCGCGCGACCTCGCGCGCACCTTCAAGGCCCTGGCCGACCCCACCCGGGTCCAGCTGCTCTCGATCGTCGCCTCCCACGAGGGCGGCGAAGCCTGCGTGTGCGACCTCACCGAACCCGTCGGCCTGTCCCAGCCGACCGTCAGCCACCACCTCAAGATCCTCGTCGACGCCGGCCTCCTCACCCGAGAGCAGCGGGGCCGCTGGGCCTACTACTCCCTGGTCCCCGGCGCCCTCACCGCGCTCGCCGACGCGTTGACCGCGACGACGACCCGGGGCGCTGCCGTCGTCACCAGCCCCTGACGCGGCACGGAACGCATCCGTCAGCCGTCGCCGCAGCGAGCCTGCGTCACATCCCGGATCCCGGGAGGTCTGGAGGCAGCACGAGCCGGTGCCGTCCGGTGGCGTGAACACCCTGCCCTGACATCGGGATGCCGGCCCGCGACCGTGGATGTCACAGCGCCCGACGGCGGTCGTGCTCAGCGACCTCGAGACCAGCCTTCCAACCCGGCACGCGGCCGCCCGGTGGGGTCAGATGACTGGTTGGCAGCCCGGATCGGGCCAACACCCAGGAGACGAGCGAGTTGGAGTTCCACATCTCACTCGTCCCGGTCGCTCGGCGGCCCCAGGTCGACGGCGCCACGTCCGACACCGTAGCCAGGACTCTTGCCACGGCGGTCGTGTCGACGGTGACGACGACAGGGGCGCTTCTGGCGAACGCTCGGTCGGGGATCACGCCGTGCGCCCAGCACCGGACCTCGTACCGGAACCAGCGAGAGCGTCCCAGCCATCGAGCACCCACCGGCCCCGTCGCCACCACGCCTCGCTCCCCTGAGGACCCGGCCCAGGCGGGAGCCATCTCGATGACGTAGGGAACATCGTCGACGCGCAGCTCCAGGGCCGCGTGGAACAGCGTCGCTGGGGGGCGACGCTCGACGACCGCACACGCCCGTTCCCACCACGCGCTGGTGTGCTTGACGACGTTCCCACCCGCTCCGACCGGCAGCCAGAGCAGCACCACGCCGTCCTGGCCGTCCAAGGCGTCTTCGGTCATGTCGGCGCTAGACGTGGACAGGCGAGCTCGCGCCGCCCCGGCCGATCGCACGACGTCCTCCCGAGGGACTCACGGCTCAGCCGTCGACGGTTGCGCCACAGCCAGGACGATGCCGCCGGGTGCGCGCAGATAGCCGACGTCGTCGCCCCAGGGCTTGGCTGAGACGTCCGCGAGAAGGGACGCTCCCAGAGCCGTCGCACGCGAGACGCTCCCCCGCGCATCACCGACCGTCACGTAGATCTCGGTCCGCTGGAGGCCCGCCGCAGCGAGCTCGGGGACCGCGGAGCCAAGGTTTGCCAGGTAGTGCTGCTCTGCGTAGAGCCCGTACCGCAGACCACGTGGCGTACGCAGCTCCGTGTAGACGCCTGGGACGTCCTCCGTCACCACCCACCGCGTGAACGCCCGCCAGAACAGGACGGCCGGGGCCAGCTCGTCGACAGCGATGATCACGAGGCCCAGTTCCACACCAACACTCTAAGGGCACGTCGCCGAGGTGGACTTCGCGGTGGTCCCGGGCCCGTACACGCGTCGGCCGACCTGTGCACGGGACAGGTCCGGCGGTGAGGGAGCCCAGGACGGCGCGCTCGCGGGTGCCCTGCTGTCCGAAGGAGGTACCGCGATGTCGGAGACCCTGCAGTGGTGCCGTCAGGCCTTGATGATCGGCGGGAAGTCGTAGGTGCCGGCGAGGATGGTGGGGCCGGGGATGTAGAGGCGCAGGACCAGGCGGAACGCTGCGTCGGGGGCCGGGAGCCAGTTCGCACGCGCGGCCGGGTCGGTGGGTTCGGCGTGCGAGATCGTCACGGTCAAGGTGCCGTCGTCGGCGCGCCGCGTGCCCGGCGTGCGGTCGCCGATGGAGTACCGGTCGATGGGGTTGTCGACCAAGAAGTACTGGGGGACGTCGTAGAGGGTGATCGACCAGAACGCCCCGACGGGCGGCTCGGTGTCGAAGAGCACCCGGTAGGTCGACGCGCCGCGCAGAGGGTCGCCGTCGACGTCGGTGAAGGCCTGGGCGTACACGGCTTCGTAGGCGTGGTTGCCCCACAGGCCCAACCTCGCGGCCACAGCGCGATCGAGGAATCGCTCGGCGGGTTCTGCGATCTTCCACTCGGGGGCGTCGATGGTCCCCAGCCCCAGCGCGGAGACGTTGTAGTCGAACATGTGCAGGCCGACGGTCCAGCCGTTGTCGACGGGCGAGGAACCGTGGTGGGAGGCGTACTCCACCACCTCCTGTCCGGCGAGATAGCCGCTGCGAAGGTCCGTGGCGAGCTCGCCGTCGAGCCCCTGGAACGGTTCGGTGACACCGATCCCGAGCGGGTCGAACCGGGGCGCGTGCTCGACGTCGGCCGACGAGGGCGGCAGGTCCTGGGACAGTCTGCGCAGGTCCTCGAAGAAGTCCGACGAATCCACTCCGGACGTCGCCTTGTCGGGCAGGCCCACAGGGATCGCAGCGGGGTCGAGGGGCCGTAGCAGGAACTGGTCCTGGACGGAGTTCGCCGCGCCGACGTCGTCCGGTCCTGCGCACGCGATCCGCCCGACGATGCTCACGATCCGGGTCGACGCCTGCACCACGACGGCGTCAGCCGGCAGGTCACCCGACCAGCCGGGCGGGACGATGACGAACCGGCCCGCCTCGTTGCCGGTGGCCCGCGTCCCGACGTACGCGATGTTGTTCGTCCAGGCGTCGACGAACTGGAGCACGTAGTAGCGCTCCCCGGTCGCCGGCACGTCCAGCACGAGCGGACCGACGGACAGGTCCAGCTGCGCCATCGAGTACAGGGTGTCGTTGTTGATCGTCACGAACGTGTCCGCAGGGCCTGCGAGGTGCCGTGCGTGCGAGAAGGTGTTGAACGCCGCCGCCGGGTTCGCGCCGACCCCCTCCTTCACGTAGCGCCGCACCTGGTCGGTGTTGAAGACCAACGGGTACCCGTACACGTACGCGTCCTTGGCCAGCCCAGCCCGGTCCGTCAGATCCGTCGCCATGCCGCACACCCTCGCTCGATCGCCGGCGTCCGGGTGGAGCGCCCACCCCATGCTCCACCGTCCACCGCCCGCCGCAACTCAGCCCGGTCCGGCACCGCGCAAGGGGCGCCCCCGTGACGGGGCAGGGCCCGTCGGGAGCCCTTGCCCCGCAGGCTGCGGCCGACGTC
>NZ_JBHUAD010000265.1:0-5114 GCF_042789955.1 Oerskovia sp. NPDC056781 | reverse complement strand
AAACTCGTTGCCGCAATGTCTCGTGGGGTGGTAGATGTTTATAAGACACCGCGGTACCGAGGTGCTCAGCTCCAGCGCTGGACCGCGAGCGGCGCGGCCTCCGCGAGCTCGCGGACCACGGGGTGCTCGCTCTCCGCGAGCACCTGCTGCAGCGGGCCGGACTCGACGAACTCGCCGTCGACCAGGAGGTGCGCGGACGAGGTCATGCGGTGCACGAGCTCGAGGTCGTGCGAGATCAGGAGCACGCCTGTGCCGAGGCGCGTGGCCGTCTCCTTGACCCGCCCGGCGATCTCGCCGCGCATGGTCGGGTCGAGCGCCGTGAGCGGCTCGTCGAGGAGCAGCACGTCGGGTCGTGTCGCGAGCGCCCGGGCCATGGCCACGCGCTGACGCTCGCCGCCCGACAGGGTGCGCAGCGGGCGGTCCGCGTAGCGGTGCTCGAGGGCGACGAGGTCCAGCAGGTCCTCGATCGACTGCCCCGAGGGGCGCCCGCCCTTGCGTGCGTCGGTCAGGCCGGACTTGAGCACGTGCGTCACGGTGCTCGCGGGGTCGATGCCCGGCAGGCCGTCCTGCGACACGCGCCGCACCGCGGCCTTGAACGTCTTCTTGTCGCGGCGTCCGAGGCGCGTCACGGTCCGCCCGCCCCACGTCACGGTCCCGCTCGACGGCTTGACCTCGCCCAGCAGCGCGCTCACGAGCGTCGACTTCCCGACGCCCGACGGGCCGACGATCCCCACGGGCTCCTGCCCCGCCGCGAGCTCGATCGAGACGCCGCGCAGGACGTCCTCGCCGCCGTGCCCGGCCCAGAGGTCGCGCGCCTGCAGGATGTGGCTGGTCGTCATGCCCGGTCCTTCCGAGGGTGGGTCAACCGATACGGGGGCATGGGTGTCCCCGGTGGTCCAACGAACGACGGTACCCGCGTTCTCCCGGTGGGCGGTGCGTCGCGGGTCACACCGTCCACCGGGAGCGCTGCCTGGCGCGACCGGTGCGTGCCCGCGACGCCTCGAGGTGACCCGGTCAGTCGCTCGTCGTCCACGCCGATGGCGCCGCGACCACGTCCCGCAGCACGGTGCGTGCGCCCCCGATCATGGCTGCGTGCCCCGCGACGAGCGCGGGCCGCAGGTCGAGCTCGGTCCAGGGCGACGCGAGCACGCGGGTCGTGAGCTCGGTCGTCAGGGCCTCGCGCAGGTAGGGCAGCAGGTCGGTGTAGATGCCGCCCAGCAGCACGGTCTCGATGTCGACGAGGTTGACGAAGTTCGCGAGCGCGCGCCCCAGCGCCGTGCCCGCCGAGGTGGCGGCCTCGCGGGCCGCCGACGTGCCCTCCGCGAGCGCGTCGAGGAACGCCTCGACGGGCGCGTCCACGGGGATGCCGGCCGCGCGCAGCATCGCGTCCTTGCCCGCGTACTGCTCGAGGCAGCCCGTGGCCCCGCACAGGCAGCGCGGTCCGTGCGGGTCGACCACGACGTGCCCGATCTCGCCGCTCCAGCCCCGGTTCCCGAGGAAGAGCTCGCGGTCGATCACGATCGCGGAGCCGATGCCCACCTCGCCCGAGACGTAGAGGAACGACGACGGCACGGGGGGAGCGGCGTCGTCGGGCCTGCGGCCCTGCGCGCCCGCGACGAGCTGTGCGAGGCCCGCGAGGTTGGCCTCGTTGGCGATCTCGACGGGCAGGCGGTCGGGCAGGCCGAGCAGCGGCAGGGGGAGGAACGAGGACCAGCCGAGGTTGGGGGCGACCTGGAGGCGGCCCGCGCGGGCGTCGACCAGACCGGGCAGCGCGAGGCGTGCGCCCGCGACCTGCATGTCCTGGGCCTCGACGTCCTCGACGAGGCGGCGTGCGAGCGCGCCGAGGCGCCCGAGGACCTCGGCGGGGTCGCTGCCGTGGAGGTCGCCCGGCACGACCTCCTGCGCGACGACCTGCCCCGTGAGGTCGAGGACGGTGCCGCCCAGGTAGTCGACGTTGACCTCGAGGCCCAGCCCGACGATGGTCCGCTCGGCGGGCGTGAGGGGGACGGCGGGGCGTCCGGCGCGCAAGGGGGTGACCGGAGGGAGCTCACGGACGAGGCGGGCCTCGATGAGCTGGTCGACGAGCACGGACACCGTGGCGCGCGTGAGCCCGGTGGCGGCGGCGATGTCGGCGCGCGAGCGGGGGCGTGGCGCGTCGAAGAGCGCCTGGGAGACCAGGGCGAGGTTGTACTCGCGCAGGGTGTGCTGGCGGGCGGCCGTGGGGCGCGCCCGGGTGGGCGTCCTGACGCCGGTCGAGGACTCGTCGCGGTTCACGTCTTGACCTTACCGACAGGACCGCATAAGTTCATCCATACAACAAATGACGGCTTGCTCGATGACGGAGCCGGCCCATCTCGACGAGGAGACTGTCGTGGCTGACGCGATCGACCAGAACATCAACTTTTCCTTCGGCCTGTGGACCGTGGGCTGGACCGGTCAGGACCAGTTCGGCGGAGCGAGCCGCCCCCACCTCGACCCGGCCGAGTCCGTGCGCAAGCTCGCCGACCTGGGCGCGTGGGGCTTCACGTTCCACGACGACGACGTCGTGCCCTTCGGCTCCGACGACGCGACCCGCGAGCAGCTCCTCGGCGAGGTCAAGAAGGCCGCCGACGAGACCGGCCTGACCATCGAGATGGTCACGACCAACCTCTTCTCCCACCCCGTCTTCAAGGACGGCGGCCTCACCTCGAACGACCGCGGCGTCCGTCGCTACGCGCTGCGCAAGGTGCTGCGCAACGTCGACCTCACCGCGTCGCTCGGCGCCAAGACCTTCGTCATGTGGGGAGGCCGCGAGGGCACCGAGTACGACGGCGCCAAGGACCTCCACTCCGCGCACGAGCGCTACGCCGAGGGCCTCGACCTCACGGCCGCGTACATCAAGGACCAGGGCTACGACATCAAGATCGCGCTCGAGCCCAAGCCCAACGAGCCCCGCGGCGACATCTTCCTCCCGACCATCGGCCACGCCCTCGCGCTCATCGCGAAGCTCGAGCACGGCGACATCGTGGGTCTCAACCCCGAGACGGGCCACGAGCAGATGGCCGGCCTGAACTACACGCACGGCCTCGCGCAGGCGCTGTGGGCCGGCAAGCTCTTCCACATCGACCTCAACGGCCAGCGGTCCATCAAGTTCGACCAGGACCTCGTGTTCGGCCACGGCGACCTGCTCTCCGCGTTCTTCACGGTCGACCTCATCGAGAGCGGCTTCCCCAACGGCGGACCCCGCTACGAGGGCCCCCGCCACTTCGACTACAAGCCCTCGCGCACCGAGAACGAGGTCGGCGTGTGGGACTCGGCCAAGGCCAACATGGAGACCTACTCGATGCTCGCGCGCAAGTCCGCCGAGTACCGGGCCGACCCCGAGGTCCAGGCCGCGTTCAAGCACGCAGGCGTGTTCGAGCTCGGCGAGAGCACCCTGGGGGCGGGCGAGACCGTCGCCGACCTGCTCGCGGACCGCGCCGCCTACGAGGAGTTCGACGTCGAGGCCGCCGCCGAGCGCGACTTCGGCTTCGTGCGTCTCAACCAGCTCGCGCTCAAGCACCTGATCGGCTGATGGGCGGCTCTCCCGGGTCGGCCGCCGACGTCCTCGTCGCGGGGGTCGACTCGTCGACGCAGTCGTGCAAGGTCGTCGTCCGTGACGCGCGTACCGGGGCGCTCGTGCGCTCGGGCTCGGCCTCGCACCCTGAGGGCACCGAGGTCTCGCCCGACGCCTGGTGGGCGGCGTTCCGCACCGCGGCCGAGGTCGCGGGCGGGCTCGACGACGTCGCGGCCCTGGCCGTGGGCGGTCAGCAGCACGGGATGGTCGTGCTCGACGCCGACGGCGAGGTGATCCGTCCCGCGCTCCTGTGGAACGACACCCGCTCGGCCGGCGCCGCACAGGACCTGATCCGTGAGCTCGGTGCCGGGGACCCCGGCGCCGGGGCCAAGGCGTGGGCCGAGGCTGTCGGGTCCGTGCCCGTCGCGTCGTTGACCGTGACCAAGCTGCGCTGGCTGCGCGACGCCGAGCCGCAGAACGCGGCGCGGGTCGCGGCCGTCGCGCTCCCGCACGACTGGCTGACGTGGCGGATCGCCGGCTACGGCCCGCGGAGCGAGGGCCTCGAGCCCGACCTCGCCGCGCTCGTGACCGACCGCTCCGACGCGTCCGGGACGGGCTACTTCGACGCCTCTGCCGACGGTGGGCGTGGTGCCTACCGGACCGACCTGCTCGAGCTCGCGCTCGGACGCTCGGACGTCGCCCTTCCCCGGGTCCTCGGGCCTGGGGAGCCTGGCGGTGTGGCGGCGGGGACGGCAGCCGGGGCGGGCGTCCCCGGCGGGGCCCTGATCGGCCCCGGCGCGGGGGACAACGCGGCCGCGGCCCTGGGCCTCGGCATGCGTGCGGGCGACGTCGCGGTCTCGATCGGGACCTCGGGCGTCGTCTCCGCGATCGCGACGTCCCCCACGGCCGACGCGAGCGGGCTCGTCAACGGCTTCGCCGACGCCACGGGCAACTACCTGCTGCTCGGGGTGACCCTCAACGCGAGCCGCGTCCTCGACGCGACCGCGCGGGTGCTGGGCGTGGACCACGCGGGCCTGTCACGGCTCGCGCTCCAGGCGCCGGCGGGAGCCGACGGCCTCGTGCTCGTCCCCTACCTCGAGGGCGAGCGCACGCCGAACCGGCCCGACGCGAGCGGCACGCTGCACGGCATGCGTCTCGCGACCATGACGCCCGCGCACCTCGCGCGGGCCGCCGTGGAGGGCATGCTGTGCGGCCTGGCCGACGGGCTCGACGCCCTGCGCGCACAGGGCGTGCAGGTCGAACGCCTCCAGCTCATCGGCGGTGGTGCGCAGTCGGAGGCGGTGCGGCGCATCGCACCGCAGGTCTTCGGCCTGCCCGTCACGGTCCCCGAGCCAGGCGAGTACGTGGCCGACGGCGCCGCTCGCCAGGCGGCGTGGGTGCTGTCGGGCGCGGCGGAGGCTCCCCGGTGGGAGACGTCGTCGAGCACGGGGTACGACGCGGACCCCGAGCCCGGGATCCGTGCGGGGTACGCGGCGGTGCGCGACCTGACCTGAGGTCGGGGTGCTCTCGACGCTCTTCGCGCCGTGGTTCCGTGTGACACGACAAGGGGCCGCCGTTC